>JAKSSQ010000016.1 GCA_024403005.1 Clostridia bacterium
GGGGTTGATTATTCGGGGCGTTTTAGGTATTCTTAATAGACGCGTGTTTCGCGCAGAAGACTAAGGAAAGGCCCGGGTATCCGGCAGAATAAATATCATGAGAATCAGAAAATCCACAGACATACTCAATAAAGAAGAAATCGATCTTATCGCAGGATGCTCCGATGCATTGGCTCACCCTGCGAGAGTGGAAATCTTCCGCTTTATCTATAAGGCAAACATGAACCGCCAGGCGGTCTGCAACAAGGAAATCGTAGAAGAATTCGACTACGCCCAGGCAACCGTTTCCCAGCACGTATCCAAGCTGGTCGGCTCCGGCCTGGTAGATGCGGTTAAAAGCGGCACCAAGGCGCAGTACTACATTAACCTGGGAAGACTGGGTAAATACCTTACAGCCATCAAAAAACTCAACGAATAATAACCCAAACCGGGTATTTCGTTTTTTTTAAAGCTATTTGCGGGCATTTTGCCCGCTTTTTTAGTGTCAATTTGGATTAATTCCAGAATATCGTGCATAAACCAAAATATATTCTGTATATACATCTATTTTATGCACCAAACAAAAATATTTCTTGAAATTATCAAAATTTACTGTATACTAAAATTACAAAAATAATTAATTAAGGAGGCAAGACGTCATGAAGACTATTGTTAGAAAGACGGTTGAAACATTTATCACAAGCAAGAGAAACTGGACAAAAGGTATTGTCCTTGAAAATACAGATAGAGTATTCGCAGAAGCAGTAAAGGCCATGGCCAGATACTGATTAATAACACGCATAGCCTCTCCTGAAACAGGTAAATAGTAGTTAAGAAAAACCGGAAGCATCCTCACTTCCGGTTTTTTCCTGTTCTGAATATTTAATTCTATTTATGGTAAGTTTCGTTGTTGTTAATTTTAAACGCTCTGTAAATCTGCTCCAGAAGCATAACCCGGAACATCTGGTGGGGGAAAGTCATGGCCGAGAAGGAAAGGCGCATGTGGGCTGCGCTCTTTTCCGCTTCGGAAAGGCCCGTTGACCCACCGATCAGAAACGCAATTCTGCTCTTTCCTGCCAGCTGCACATCCGCCATCTTTTCTGCGAGCTGCTCGGAATCCAGCTTTTTGCCCTGGATGTCCAGCGCGATTATATAGCTGTCCGAACCTGTCGGCAGCTTAGCCAGCATGTCCTGGTCTTCCGTAAGCTCGATAATGCAGAGCTTGCAGAAGCGGGAGAGGCGCTTGGAATATTCCGCAACCGCGTCCACCCAGTATTTTTCTTTAAGTCTTCCGACGCAGATAATGTCGATGCTTACCATGTTTTAATGCTTTTCTCCTTCTGTATCGAAGATTGCAGAGCCCTTGAGTTCAACTTCCGTCGTTAATTCCATCTTGTCGCGCATGTAAGTAACTTCCACGGTTTCGCCGATGCCGTACTTAACGAGGACGGTGTTGAGTTTGTTCATCGTGCCTACTTCCATGCCGTTAACTTTAATAATAACGTCGCCCTTTTCGAGGCCTGCAGCTTCTGCGCCGCTACCTGCCGTAACAGCTGCAACGTAGATGCCCTTATCGATGCCGAACTGCTCGAGCAGAGTTTCCTTGCTGTACTGGTTCTGTTCCTGGAGGCTTACGCCGGAGATGCCCAGATACGGGCGTTCGTAGCTGCCTGTAGCCTTTACGGATTCGACGATGGGTTTAGCAACGTTAATGGGGATAGCAAAGCCCATGCCTTCGCCGCTGGAAGCCTTTGCCGTGTTGATGCCAATCACTTCGCCCTTGCTGTTAAGGAGCGGGCCGCCGCTGTTGCCGGAATTAATGGTTGCATCTGTCTGCATTAAGCCTTCCATCGTAGATGCGGAGGATGTAAATCCGCCGGAGCCGTTTGATACGGTAATGGATCTGTTAAGTCCGGAAATTATGCCCTGGGACATGGATCTTTCGTAGTTGAGGCCTAAAGGATTGCCGATGGCTGCTGCGTAGGATCCGATGTTAATTTTGTCGGAGTCTCCCAGATCTGCTGCTACGAGGCTGCCGGTTGGGTCAATCTTAACAACGGCAAGGTCCAAAGATGCGTCGTTCCAGAGGATTTCGCCGGGAACATTGCTGCCGTCGTAGAGGCTTACGGTAATGGACTTGGCGTCGCCGTCGTTGACCACATGGGAGTTGGTTAAGATGTAGCCTGCGGTGTCCACGATAACGCCTGTGCCTACAGCTGTGGAGTCGTAGGTTCCGCCGCCACCGCCCCATCCGAAGTTAAATCCGAAGAAGCCACCGGAGCTGTAGTTCTGGGTGATTACGGTAGAAACGCCTACTACGGAAGGCATAACCTTGGCTGCAACTGCTTCCGCAACGGTAATTTCGTTATCTACGTTAATGGACACAGTTCCTGCGGGAATTGTGCCGGGTTCGCCGGGGGCAGCCGCATTATTTGAAGTAATGTAGCCCTTAGCTGAAAGATAGTTAAAAGCGTAAGCGCCGCAGAAGCCGCAGCCGAAAGCTATGGCTGCAACGAGCACGATTGCTATTAACTGACTGATTCCTTTTTTCATTAGAAACACTTCCTTTAATCTAAATAAAGTAAATTGGGCTCACGTCGGACCTGGACAGAATCTGAATCTTTAGATTTCTGCTCAGGAGATTTTTCTCTTCCAGGATGTTGTTCATGGTCGCCATGGCCATTTCCGGGAAGTTGTTTTCCTTGCTGAGGTGAGCCAGCAGTACCATTTTATCTCGGACAGATCCGGCTTCTTTTTCCTGCTTTAATGCTTCCGCAAGGGCAAAAGCCGCAGCTTCGTTGGAAAGGTGGCCCTTTTCTCCCAGGATTCTCTGCTTTAAGAACCAGGGGTAGCGCCCCATCCGCAGTATGTTTTCGTCGTGATTGCTTTCGAGGACCAGTATGTCGGCGCTCTTTATGTGCCCGAATACGGCCGGTGTAACGATGCCTGTGTCCGTAACGATGGATATGCGCTTGCCGCCGCGGGAAAAACTGTACCCTACCGGATCCGCAGTATCGTGAGAAACGGGGAAAGTCTCCACGAGCATTCCTGCAAGCTCAAAGCTGCTGCCCGTTTCGAAGCCGCACCATCTTTCTTCGCTGATCGGCGCGTCTATCCCCTTAAACGTCTTTTCGTTTGCGTAAATTTTAGCATCTGTCCGCTTTAAAAGCGTGCCCAGGCCTTTTACATGATCGCTGTGGTCGTGGGTAACGAGCACTGCCTTAAGGTCTGTCTCTCCGATCCCCAGCTTCAGTAAGCCTTCTCTTATTTGCTTGGCGCTGATGCCCGCATCCACAAGTATGCAGCCATCTTCGCTGTACACGACATAACAATTGCCGCTGCTCCCGCTTGCGAGGGAACAAATTGCCAGATTCATTCTTGACTCCTGAATTATGGTATATAAATGTGTCAAAACTGTGTCGATTTAACACAGTTTCTGTTACTTTATTCTGAATATGCGTCTATGTAGTAAGTGCCTCTGCTGGTCTGGATTTTCCAGGAAGGCACAGCTGTGTCCTGGGAAGCGATAACCGCATTCCTTACGTCCAGCAGGTAGACGAGCTTAACTTCCGTAATTTTAAGGCCCTTGCAGCTCTGCTTTCCGCCGAGGCGGCTGAACAGCTTTAAAAGCGCCTTGTCCGCGGATATAATTTCTCCGGCGGTGTCGCCCTTTGCTGCAACTTTTACACCGACCTTTGCCCCGGTGACCTCAACGGGCACCCCGTCGCTCTGAGCTTCTTCTGCCAGTTCCTTCGTAACGTTTACGAAGACTACCGGAAGAGCCTTGACCTTATCGGGAAGCTCCGCCTCGACCTCAACGCCGACGCTCTGCAGATAGTTCACCGAAGCGTCCATGGCTGCTTTCCTGACCTCCGCATCGTGGCGCAGCTGGGAAAGGTAGAACCCGCCGATTGCAAGATTCGTAACCAGCAGGGCCATGATTATTATGTTTTTAGCTTTCGACCAGTCCATAATGCCCTACTTTCTCGTGAATCCCAGAGGCGCTGCAGTGTACAGATTAAAGTAGAACTCGCTGCCGTCCTTAAGGGTAATGACCCAGCCGGGCACCAGAAGATCCTCGGTTCTTATATATCCTGTATAAATTCTGCTCAGGTTAGCGCAGGTATAGGTAAATGCTTCGTCCTTAGTCTCCGAAAGGATGCTGGACTGCAGCACGTTGTACATCAGGTTGCAGTTTCCTGCGATTACGTTGACCGCATCAGCAGCTGGGCGCAGCTCGGAAGTTTCCGCACTGGTGTTCACGACGGATCTTACGAAGGAGCTTACTTCCCCTGCGCAGACCTGCACCGTCATGGCGCATCCCGATTCGCCTAGGATTCTGCTGCCTCCGGCATTCTGAGCGAACTCGAAGGTGTAGACCTTGTTTCTGCCGGAGCCTTCTTCGCTGCAGTCTGCAAGACGGAACTCGAGGCTGTGGTTATTGTCGCCCCAGCCGCCGGCATTCGCCATGAACGCTATGGCCTTTTCCAGGCTGCTGTAGAAGCCCGGATCCACGCCGCTTGCGGCGTCCGTTCTGTAGACGAAAGTGCCGTCCGGAGAACAGGTCAGAGTCTTCTGGCCGAAGCCGTACATGTATGTTATAGTGCCGAAGTTGTCGGTGATTCTTCTTACAAATTCAAAATTCTCGCCGAATACTGCTTCTGCGATCTGGTTTCTTATGGCATCCCCTGCTGCTTCCGTTTCCGGAGTGTACTTAAGCTCGGGCATTGTGCTCAGAAGCGCAAGAGGAATAGGCGTCGTGTTGCTTACGCCGAGGATATCCCCTGCAGAGTAAAGCACGTCCGCATTTTCCGGCTTTGCAGCCATCCACTGTTCTGCAAGCATAAGGTCCTTATCGCTCATGAAGCGGTAGCAGGAATCGCCGTCCACGATAAAGAAGCTCTCGTCTACTGCGCTGGTTACGAAAATTTCGTTCATGCGCTGGGCCTGGTCGAAGCCGGCCTGCTTCTTAATGCCATTGCGGTCACAGAATTCGCCGAAAGGCACTCCGAAGGGGAAGCAAATTCGTATGCTTTCGTAGGTTCTCAGCAGTTCTTCGTACTGCTCCTGGGTGATTTCGCTCACCGCGATGGATGTGCCTGCGGAAGCGTTGGCGATAGCGCCGATGGCCTGGGCGTAGATTTCGGGAACGACTTCTCTGTCCTTTGTAAAGGTTCCGTCGCCGTAGCCGTAGATGACCCAATCCGGCTCGATAAAGTCGTCGGTGCCGGGAATCCAGACAGCCTGGCCCCTGCTGCCAAGAATGGAAGACAGCTTAAAACTGCTGGCGCGGGAATCCGTACGCCAGACTAAAAATAAAAGTAGTATTGTCGTAATGAACAATACTACTATAATCGCTGTTTTAAGATGTTCGATCTTTCTATTCTCTGTCATTCTTATCTGAAGATACTCTTGAGAATTTTATGAATAAAGGTGAGTGCACCGGAGGAGTTTGTAGTAAGAGTAGTCTGCTTCTGTTCTGCAGGCTTGGTCTTAACTGCAACTACGCTGCTTGCTGTATCTGTTACGATAACAGTTTCCACGGGGTCGCCGCCTTCGGGAGGCCACTCAATAACTGTTTCCAGGGTTTCCACCTTAACCTTGTAGAGGCCGGGCTTAACGGAAAGCTGCTTTGTGTAGAATCCGATTTCTCCGGTATTGGTGTAGTCCTCTGCCTTGCTTATGACTACGTCGGAGAATTTTGCATCTGCTGCATAAGCTGCGATGTTGTCGGCTGTAACTCCACTTACGTCTGCTGCTACGGAGCTGTCGCCTGCCTTAACGCGCTTTTCGTAAACTGTGACCCTAATGGTCTTCGGTTCTGTAACTTTTACGGAAACAAGGAGGCTGTCCGTATAAACTATGCTGTTAGATGCCGGGCTTACGATGGATACGCCTGCTGCGAATACGAAATTAACCGCAAGCATAACGATTACCATTGTTAAAGCTGCTACTCTTTTCAGTTGCTTCATCGGATCCTCCTTTCCTTAAAATTCGTTTTGGGTATAGTAGTACAAAAGATACTTTACCACATATACTTACCAAAAGTATACGCTGCAATTGTTACAATAATGTTACGGCAGAGTTAACATAGTTTTACTTCTTCGAATTTGCTATAATTATCGCATGAAGACTATGAACATTTACACCGACGGAGCCTGCTCCGGCAATCAAAACGACGACAATATCGGCGGCTGGGGCTGCGTCCTGGAGTTCGGCTCTGCGCAGAAGGAACTCTGCGGGGGCGAAGTGAACACAACCAACAACCGCATGGAGCTTACAGCTCTCATAGAAGGCCTGGCTGCGCTCAAGGAAAAAGATCTCTGCATTAACGTTTTTTCCGACAGCTCCTGCCTTATAAAGCGCTGGTATGCCGGCTGGATTAAAAACGGCTGGAAGAACAGCAAAAAGCAGCCGGTGGAAAACCGGGAGCTCTGGGAAAGACTGCTGGAGCTTATGGAAGGCCAGAAGCTGAACTTCTTCCTGGTAAAAGGCCATCTGGATCCGGAGGGTCCGGAGAGCAAACTCAAGGAGCCCTATAAAAAATTTAAGGCGCACAACGGCGAATTCTCTTACGAAGATTTCCTTTACATCGTAAAGATGAACAACCGCTGCGACGCCCTGGCAAACGTATTTATCAACGAGCATCGCAAATAGGCGATGCTTTTGTTTTTATGCGATTGGCTCCTTGGAAGGGAGGCCTGCCTTTCTCGGATACTTGGCCGGAGTAGGCTTAATCTTCTTAACTATAACAAACATGTGGCCATTTCCTTCCACGCCGCTGGTATCCATGCGGACGATATCTCCGCCCAGCACGGTAATCGCATTGTGGGCAGCTGCGATTTCTTCTTTGGATTCCCAGGTCTTGTAGGCGATAAAATATCCGCCGACCTTAACGAAGGGCAGGCAGTATTCCGACAGAGTGGACATGTTTGCCACTGCGCGTGAAACCACTGCATCGTACTTTTCTCTGTGGTCCTTGTTCTTTGCCAGATCTTCCGCTCTGGAGTGGATAACCTCCACATTTGTAAGGCCCAGTTCGTCTGCTGCAGCCTGCACAACCTTGAGCTTCTTTCCGATAGCATCCGTTAAGACGAACTTCTTATCGGGGGAATTAATTGCGAGAGGAAGACCGGGGAAACCTCCGCCGGTGCCCATGTCCAGAACGGTCTTAGCGTTTTCGTATTCCGGTGTACCGGTAAGCAGAAGGCTGTCCTTAACGTTTTTAGCCATGAACTCTTCCGGGTCGCGGATTGCGGTCACGTTAATCTTTTCGTTCCATTCCAGGATAACGTCTCTTAATTTTTCGTACTTTTTCTGATTATCCATTTCTCTTCATCTTCTCCAGGTGAACCAGCAGAACGTTTATGTCTGCCGGGGAAACGCCGGAAATTCTGGATGCCTGGCCGATGTTGATTGGCCTCATCTTGTCCAGCTTCTGGCGGGCTTCGATGCGAAGACCTTCCATATTCAGATAATCCAGCCCTTCGGGCAGAGATTTTGTTTCCAGTTTCTTAAATCTTTCGATCTGGGCAAGCTGCTTGTCGATGTAGCCTGCGTACTTGATTTCGACTTCAACCTTGGCCTTTTCGTGGCTGGTAAGCTGGGGTCTGTCCGGATCGATAATCGCCAGATTTTCGTAGGTAACTTCCGGTCTCTTGAGCAGTTCTGCCAGAGACATTCTGTTTTCGGGCAGAGTGCTGTTTAAGCTTTCCAGCAGCGGCGCAGTCTGGGAAGGCACGAGAGTCGTAGCCTTGAGTCTTTCCATTTCGTCTTCAACTGCCTTTTTGGAAGCTGTGAACCTTGCATATCTTTCGTCGGAAACCAGGCCGATGCTTCTGCCCAGCTCCGTGAGTCTCGTATCTGCGTTGTCCTGGCGGAGAACAAGTCTGTATTCCGCTCTGGAAGTCATGATTCTGTAGGGTTCGTTGGTTCCCTTGGTTACCAGATCGTCGATTAAAACGCCGATGTAAGCCTGGGATCTGTCCAGAACGAAGGGGTCCTTACCCTGAACCTTAAGTGCGGCGTTAATGCCTGCCATAAGGCCCTGAGCTGCAGCTTCTTCGTATCCGCTGGAGCCGTTGAACTGGCCGGCGCAGAAGATATTGGGGAAATCTCTGTGCTCCAGATTCAGCTTAATGTCCAGAGGGTTAATACAGTCGTATTCGATAGCGTATGCGCTGCGCACGATTTCCAGGTTTTCCAGGCCCGGCATGGTCTTGTAGAAGCCGACCTGGACGTCTTCCGGCATGGAGGAAGACATGCCCTGCAGGTACATTTCCTCTGTGGAAAGGCCTTCCGGTTCTACGAAGCACTGATGGCGCTCCTTATCCGCAAATCTGTTAACCTTGTCTTCGATGGACGGGCAGTATCTGGGGCCGATGCCTTCGATCTGACCGCCGAACAGAGCGGATCTGCTGAAGTTTGCGCGCAGCAGATCGTGAGTTTCTGCGTTTGTATAGGTAAGGTAGCAGTCTTCCTGCTCCTTAACCAGCTCGTCGTTCATGAAGGAGAACGGCGTAATGTGTTCGTCGCCGTGCTGGGGAATCATCTTTGAGAAGTCCAGGCTTGCGCGGAGCGCTCTTGCCGGGGTTCCGGTCTTAAAGCGTCTCAGCTTAAAGCCTTTGGCTCTTAAATTTTCTGCCAGCTTGTTGGACGGTGCCAGGCCGTTGGGGCCGGATTGGGTCACGCTGCTGCCGATAAAGATCTTGCCTCCGAGGAAGGTTCCTGTGGCGATAACCACTGCTTTGCATTCGAAATAGGCGCCTGTTGCCAGGATGACCCCACGCACGTTGCCCTCTTCGTCCAGATCGATGTCCACAGCTTCGCCCTGGCGCAGAAGCAGGTTGTCCTGGAGCTCCAGAACGTGCTTCATTTCGTCGTGGTAGCGCACCTTGTCTGCCTGGGCTCTTAAGGAGTGGACAGCCGGGCCCTTAGCCGTGTTGAGCATTCTGCTCTGAATAAATGTCTTGTCTATGCACAGACCCATCTGGCCGCCGAGGGCGTCGATTTCTCTTACCAGATGGCCCTTGCCTGTTCCGCCGATGGCCGGGTTGCAGAACATGTTTGCAACTGCTTCCAGGTTGATGGACAGAACCATGGTCTTGCAGCCCATGCGCGCTGCTGCCAGAGCGGCTTCGCAGCCTGCGTGGCCTGCGCCGATTACTATTATGTCGTATTTGCCTAAATTATAAGTTTCCATATTTTTACAATTACTTTCCCGAGAGGAGCAGTTCTACCAGTCTGTCCAGCTCTCCTCTGCTGTAGTATTCCAGGACGATTTTGCCCTTCTTTTCCGTGCCGTCCAGGCGAACTTTTGTGCCTAAATTTTCGGAAATCTGCTGCTCTACTGCTGCGATATCCTTGTCTTTAGCCTTAATTCTGCGCTTTTTAGCGGGGCGCTTCTTTTCGCCTGTATAGGATTCGATCTGCCTTACGGACCAGCCTGCTTCCACTGCTTTTTCTGCAGCTTCCAGCTGGAGGGTCTGCGTGCCAAGACCTGCAATAGCCCTTGCGTGGCCTGCGGAAAGCTTGCCGTCCATAACCAGGTTCTTAACCCCTTCGGGCAGCTTAAGCAGTCTTAAAGCGTTGGCAACGTAAGATCTGGACTTACCTACTGCCTTGGCGGTTTCTTCCTGGGTGAGGTTAAATGTAAGCATCATCTCTTCCATGCCGAGAGCTTCTTCGATGGAATTCAGATCTTCTCTCTGCATGTTTTCGATGAGCGCATAGAACATGTTCTGGCGTTCATCCAGCTTTCTTATAATTGCAGGAATCTGCTTTAAACCTGCGATTCTTGCGGCTCTCCAGCGGCGTTCGCCGGCAACCAGTTCGTAACCCTTCTTTGCGGGTCTTAAGAGAACCGGCTGGATGACCCCATGCTCTTTAATGGATGCAGCCAGATCTTGCAGCGCTTCCTGAGAGAACACTTTTCTCGGCTGGGCGCTGTTGGGCTTAATGTCGTCCAAAGCGATGAATACAACGGATTCCAGGTTTTCGTCTTTAGATTTTTTAACTGTGGGCTTTGCAGCTTCTGCAGTTTTTTTAGCGCTTTTTGCAGCGGGCTTTTTGCTGCTCGCTTTGCCGCGGACTTTTTCGCCTGCGGCTTCTTCGTATTCCGCTATGCTTTGAGCCAATGCATCGGCTTCACTCTTTTCTGCGGGCACTTCCTCCCCTTCGGGGTAAACGCTTACTGCGTCCGGATTTAAGATGGAAATGTCTACGCCGGCATCGCCGAACAGGGAACCCAGGCCTTTTCCGAGGCCTCCTCCAAATTTACCTGCCATTTGTTTCCTCCGTGCTCAGGAATTCTTCTGCAAAGGACTGATATGCTTTTGCACCCTTGGATCTGGGATCGTAGGATGTGATGGGAAGTCCGTAGGACGGAGCTTCCGCGAGTCTTACGTTTCTTGGAATTACTGTGGAGTAGAGCTTGCTTCCGAAGTACTTCTTTACTTCTTCCACTACCTGGATGGAGAGGTTTGTGCGGCCGTCGAACATGGACAGGATTACACCCTGAATTACCAGATTCTTATTGAGGCTCTTTCTTACCAGATTAATGGTGGAAACCAGCTGGCTTACGCCTTCCAGAGCGTAGAATTCGCACTGGATAGGAATTAAAACGCTGTCTACAGCGGTGAGCGCGTTAATTGTAAGCAGGCCAAGAGAAGGCGGACAGTCGATAAAGATGTAGTCGTAGTCTTCTCTTACCTGGTCTAAAGCGTTCTTAAGGCGATGCTCTCTGCCGCGTATGCTTACGAGCTCGATTTCCGCACCTGCCAGGTCTACGCTTGCGGGGATAATGTCCAGATTCTTAAAGTTTGTGTGGACGATTACGTCTTTTGTCTGGAGAGTTTCGTCTACGAGAAGGTCGTAGCTGGTAGCCTTAAGGCCCTTCTTGGAAACGCCAAGACCGCTGGTTGTGTTGCCCTGGGGGTCGATATCGAGTACAAGTATTTTTTTATTTCTCATAGCAAGGCATGCGGCAAGATTGATATTTGTGGTTGTCTTGCCGACACCGCCCTTCTGGTTAAAAATTGCGATTGATTTTCCCATAATTTTACATTTTCCTTTTGTCTTAAACAGTTAAATCTGCTTCGATTATTATACTATATTTCTGCTTTTTCTTCTACTTTTATTTGCGGATGTTTCACGTGGAACATATTGCAAGGAATCCTTAAATTTCAAGGGGTTTGCCCTGTTTTCGCATTTTTGTGTGAACACAATTTCACAAATAATTTTCTGCCTTGACACCTGTGATATAATTCAATTAATTGTAAACCACATCCATGAACAAATTTAAGGACAGGCTAAATGAAGATTTTAATAATTCAGGGTAGCCCCAGAAAGAACGGAAACACGGCAAAGATTACGAATTTCTGCGCAGAAAGGCTGCAGGAAAACGGCTGCGAAGTTGAAAATTTATGGCTCGGAGACTTTAATGTAGGCCCCTGCCTCGGCTGCATGGCCTGCCAGGAAAACCCGGAAGAACCGGGCTGCGTGCAGAAAGACGATGCAGAAGCCATCTGGAAAAAGATTGCGGAAGTGGATATTCTTATCCTCGCCTCCCCCATCTATACCTGGTACTGCACCGCACAGATGAAGAACCTCCTGGACAGACACTACGCAGTAAACAAGTATTACGGCAGCGCGGCAGAAAAGAACGGAAAGTATTCCCTCGTAAAGGATCTGTCCGTTGCCCTTATAACAACCCACGGCTATAAGCCGGACTATGCAAGCGACCTCTTCGAGACAGGCATAAAGAGATTCTGCAGGCACAGCGGCTGGGATTACCTGGGCCTCTACAGCGAAAGAGACACAGGCAAAGGAGCCAATCTCGACACACCGGAAATCCGGGAAAGAGCGAAAGCCTTCGCAGATTCTCTTGTTGAAGAGTGGAAGAACAATCGTATATAATGAGCTTAAAGGAATAATGTTTCACGTGAAACACCGGTATGAACCTCTCAGGACAAATGCAGATGTTTCACGTGAAACACAACACAAAAAGGAGAAGATTTATGGATATCAGCAAAGTTCTCAAAGCCTTTGAACACAACAGATACAAGGCTTCTTATTTCGCAACTAAGCAGGAAGCTGCAGACTATTTATGCAGCGAAATCAGGGGTACTGTTGTAGGCTTCGGCGGCTCCCACACCATCGAAGAAATGGACCTTGTAAACCGCCTTGCAGAAAACAATACATGCATCAGCCCCGAAATGAAGTACCGCCCTGCCGAAAAGACTTTCAACGAAGCAGCTCTGGATACTTACATGACTGACGTATTCATCCTCTCTGCTAATGCAGCTACAGAAGACGGCAAGATGGTTAACATCGACGGAACCGGAAACCGTGTAGGAAGCAGCCTTTTCGGACACAGAAAAGTATATTTCGTATTCAGCGAAAACAAGATCATGCCCGATCTGGACAGTGCAATCGAACGTGCAAGAAACGTTGCAAGCCCAATGAATGCAAAGGGTCTGGAGTGCAAGACTCCCTGCGCAGCGGCCGGCAACAAGTGCTACGACTGCAGCAGCCCCGAAAGAATCTGCAACGCCATGGTAATCCACATGAAGAGAATGGAAGGCAGCGAAATGGAAGTAGTTATTATCGGAGAAGGCATGGGTTACTAAATCGGATACTCTAATTCACTCGGACAGTTTAACTAGCACCACAATATTTACCATTATTTTCCATTTGCTCAGCAAGGCCGAAATTCGCCCGAATAAGCGATTTTAACCCGCAAACGACCAATTTATCGAAGACACTATAAAACCCCGCAGAAAATCGATTCTGCGGGGTCATTTTTTCGGCTATTTTTGCTGAATATTATACTGTTACTTTGTCCAGAGCCTGGGCCAGGTCGTTTATAATATCTTCCTTGTTTTCTATTCCGATGGACATGCGGATAAGGTCCGGAGTAATTCCTATGGTTTTGAGCAGCTCTTCCGAGCAGTCGTCATGGGTCATGGTGGTGCCGTGGGCAATAAGCGTGTCTGCATCGCCGAGGGAAACTGCAACTGCACAGAGGTCGCAGGCCTTGAGCATCTGCTTGGCTGCCTCTACCCCTCCGTTGAGCTCAAAGGCCAGCATGCCGCCGAAGCCCCTCATCTGCTTGCAGGCGATGTCGTGGCCGGTAAAGGATTCCAGTCCGGGGTAATAAACTTTTTTAACCTTCGGATGTTTTTCCAGGAACTGAGCCACGGCAAGTCCGTTTTCGTTGTGGCGGAGCATTCGAAGCTCGAAGGTCTTCATGCCGCGGATAATCTGGTAGCTTTCCATAGCGCCGATTGCAGCGCCGGTCATGTGGAGCAGCGCGTCTTCGCGAACTCTCTTAATAAAATCTGCCTTGCCGATAACTGCACCGGCAATAACGTCGCCGTGGCCGTTTATGTATTTGGTCACGGAGTGGATTACAACGTCGGCGCCGAGCTTTAAAGGATTCTGGTTAAAAGGCGTTGCAAAGGTGTTGTCACAGACTACCATAATTGCCGGGTTCGCCTCGTGAGCGATTCTGCAGATTTCCTCGATGTCGCAGATGTTGCACAGAGGATTGCCGGGGCTTTCCAGATAGACCATCTTCGTGTTCGGGCGGATAGCCGCTTTAAGCTGCTCGGGGTCCGAAAGGTTTATGAAATCTGCTTCCACGCCGAATTGGGTCATGTATTCGCCGATTAAAGAATGACTGTTTCCATAAACGACGGGAGAACTTATAACGTGGTCGCCGGGGCGCAGTGCGGTCATGAGGCAGGAGGCGACGGCAGCCATGCCGGAGCCTGTCATTACGCACTTTTCGCCGCCTTCCAGGAAAGCAAGCTTTTCTTCCAGCACGGTCTGAGTCGGATTTCCGCCTCTGGAATAGGCATAACCGGGTTTATGTCCGAAGAAAACAGCCTCGGCTTCGTCGATTCCGTCGAATTCGTAGGTTACGGCAGGCACTATCGGCGTGCCCATGGAGCCGTAAAGATTGCGTTTATTTCCTGCGTGTATGGCCTGTGTGCCGAAGCCCATTTCCTTTGTTACATTCATGTACTTCCTCCCGCGGCCGGCGGCCGCTCTGATATTGTGACGCCAATGCATTGGTTCAAGCGAATATACTAATAATATACAACAAAACCGGCCCCAAAGAGCCGGTTTCATTAAAATTCGGTTCAATTACTTAATCTTGTTAGCATCGCCTGCGCAGTCGTCCAGCTTTTTGAACGGGAAGCAGAAGTAGTCGTCGCCTGTAGCCAGGTCTGTGTAGAAGTGGCAAGCTGCAACGGGGGACATGTCCTTGCTCTTGAGGAATTCCAGTGCATTGTAGAAGAAGTTTTCGCCTTCAACCTTCATCTTTGCATATGCGAAGCCGGGTACAATCCACTTTGTCCAGCCTGCAGGAGCTGCTGCATCCATTTCAACTTCGTAGCCTGCGAGGAAGAGACCTACGGAAAGATTGTCTTCCCATGTAGCGAAATCTCTGTACTTGCTGCTCATTACGCCCCATGTGTTAACGGGCTTGCCGTCTTCGCCCTTCTTAACCAGGTCCATAATTTCAGCTTCGTTCTTATGCATATTACCCCAAAGTACGGGAAGAAGTCCGTCACCGTCCCATGTAAAAGCTTCTTTGCCGATTACAGCGAATGCTTCCTTAACAATAATTTCGATATTCATAATTATCCTCCGAGAAAATGCTATAATTAGTACGTTAATTATACATTATAAAAAGGGAATTTACATATGAAAGTTACAGAACGATTTTTAAATTATGTTGCCTTCCCCACCATGTCCGACGAGTTCAGCGAAAGCTGCCCTTCCACGCCGGGCCAGCTGGTTCTGGGAAAGCACATCGCAGAAGAACTTAAAGCTATCGGTCTTACAGATGCACGCATGGACGAATTCGGCTACGTATATGCATCCCTTCCTGCAAACAGCGAAGGCAGTGAACCAACAATCGGCCTCATCGCCCACATGGACACTTCCGACGGAGCAAGCGGCGAGAATATTAAGCCTAAAATTGTAAATTACGAAGGCGGAGACATTCTGCTGGAAAACGGCAGCAAAATCGGCGCAGACGAGTGCGAATTCCTGGAAAAATACAAGGGCCAGGATCTTATCGTTACCGATGGAAACACTCTGCTCGGGGCTGACGACAAGGCAGGCATCGCCGAAATCGTGACCGCAATTGAGTATCTTACAGAACATCCGGAAATTAAGCACGGAAAGATTTGCATTGGATTCACGCCGGACGAAGAAATCGGCCGCGGAGCGGACAAGTTCGACGTAGAAGGTTTCGGCGCAGATTTCGCATACACCGTAGACGGAGGTGCGCTGGGAGAACTGGAATACGAAAACTTTAACGCGGCTTCCGCAGTAATTACAATTAATGGGTTCAACGTGCACCCGGGTTCAGCAAAGAACAAAATGAGGAATTCCATCCTTATGGCTCAGGAATATCTTAACCTTCTGCCGCCTGCAGAAACGCCGGCCTGCACGGAAAAGTACGAAGGCTTCTACCACGTAATGTCCATAACCGGCGATGAAACCAAGACGGAAATCCGCATGATAATCCGGGACCACGACATGGATAAATTTAAAGCCCGCAAAGCTTTTACAGCAAAAATCGCAGATTTTCTTAACGAAAAGTACGGAAGCGGCACCGCTATTGCAGAAATTAAGGATAGCTACTACAACATGAAGGAATATATCCTTCCCGTTATGCACGTAGTGGAAAGAGCTTCCAAAGCCATTAAGGACGCCGGCATTGACCCAATAG
>JAKSSQ010000160.1 GCA_024403005.1 Clostridia bacterium
AATTTAACAGCTTGAACAAATTCACGGCGCAGACCCGAAAGGGCCTGCGCTTTTTGTTTTGGAAGCGCAGATGTGCTATAATTCTTTTGACTAAACAAAAAAGAAGGTGCTGCATATGAACAGAGAAGAACTTGAAGAACGCTGGGCCTGCTGGTGGGAAGACGACGATGGGTTCAACATTAAAGAAGGTCCGCGTCTCGACAATATAGAGCTGTTTTTCGGCGAAGAAAACAGCGAAAATGCGAAAGAAAACAGTAAATCTGAGAAGAAATAGCAGCTTTCCGGCCTGTCCGGGAAAGCGAAAGGAGGATTTATGAAGAAGAAACTGGCGCTGCTTCTGGCAGCTGTTATGGTTATGTTTGCGTTCACAGGATGCATGCAGTTCAATTACGGCGTGGATCTTAAGGACGACGGAACCGGTTCCGTTACCATCGGTGCTTACCTGGCCGATTCCTATTTCCTGATTTCCGACAGCACTCCCGAAGAAGTTTTCGAGGGCGAAGAATTCCAGGTTATCGAAAAGGACGGAGAAAAATGGTACGGCGCCGAAAGCACTCAGGCTTTTAAGAGCATTGCAGAGCTTCAGGAGATTTTCGGCGAGAAAACCAGCGAAAACGACGATGTTTTCCCCGAAGGCTTTACTGTAAGCCAGGAAATCCACGAAGGCAAAACTTACGTAATTCTTAAGGCTGCATCCAGCGAAAGCATGGAAGAGACCGCATCCGAAGAAGCAGGCATGGATTTCGAAGACATGAAGATTATGGAGCTCACCATTAAGGTAAGCGCTCCCGAATCCGTTAAGGTGATTGGCCTCACGCGCGGCGTAAAGTACACAAAGGACAAGAAGAGCGTGGAAATCGTGCTGGACAACACCATGGATGCAGACGATTTCACCATCGAATGCTGCCTGGGCGATGTTATCCTGCTGCCCTTTAAGGACGTTCCGGCAAACGCATGGTACGGAAAGTTCCTCAAGACGGCTTACGCAAGCGGCATTATCGGCGGCACAAGTGCAAATACGTATGACCCCAATGCAAACCTTACCCATGCGCAGATCATGGTTATGGCTGCAAACCTGCACAACCTGCAGAAGGCCGGCGCAGACGATATAAGCACCTACGCAGTGGAAAAGAACCACTGGTGCGCAGCTTTCCGCGACTATTGCAAGGCAGAAGGCATTATAGACGACCGCTTCGATTCCGTGCTGGATAAGAAGGTTACCAGAGCCGAAATGGCTTACTATTTCGCAAATGCGGTAAGCGAAGATGCTTACGAAAAGCAGGGCGTTGCAGAATTTTCCGACACTGCGGAAAACAGCTACGAAAAGTACATTAAGAAGCTGGCTGAAGCCAATATAGTCGGCGGCTTTGCAGACGGCACTTACAGACCTGCAGAACTGGTGACCAGAGCGCAGGCAAGCGTATTCATCGCTAATATTATCGATCTTATTAAGTAGGTAAATATGGATAAAATTAAGCTTTACATGTTTGCGGCTTATCTTATCTGGAATTTCATCGTATTTATCGTTTACGGTGTGGATAAGTATAAGGCGAAGCATGACAAATGGAGAGTCCCCGAAAAGACTCTTATTCTGCTGGCATTCCTTATGGGCGGCGTAGGTGCGCTGCTGGGAATGAAGGTTTTCCACCACAAAACCAAGCACAAGCTCTTTACAATCGGCGTGCCGGTATGCATTATCTGCAACATCGCAATGGTGCTGCTGCCGGTTTACTTTAAGTGGCATCTTAAGCTTAAGATTTTAAGATCTTTATAAAACGGAGACAGTATGGCAACAGAAAAATTATTCCAGAAAGACGTATATTTAAAGGAAGCAGACCTTAAAGTCTGCGCAGTCCGCGAAAACAAGGGCAAGATCCAGGTAGCTTTCGAATCTACAATCTTCTTCCCCGAAGGCGGCGGCCAGCCCTGCGATACAGGCAAAGCCGGCGGAATTGCGGTCACAGACGTTAAGGATGAAAAGGAAACAGGCCTCGTATGGCACACCGTAGACATTAAGGCAGAAGAAGGCGCAGACCTTGCAAACGGCATCGCTCCCTTCGAAATGGGTGCGGTGGTCCGCGCAGAACTGGACTGGGAAAAGCGCTTCGACCACATGCAGATGCACTGCGGCGAACACGTGCTTTCCGGCGTTTTCTACAACCTCTTTAAGGTTGAAAACCACGGCTTCCACATGGGCGAAGACTACATGACCATCGACATGGCTGCAGAAGACGGCTCTCCCATTACCGAGGAAATGGTCCGCGCTGCGGAGCTCGCCTGCAATAAGGTCATCTGGGAAAACGTGCCCGTAACTACCGTTTGGTTTGATACCCGCGAAGAAGCCAACAGCATGCCCGTTCGCAAGCAGATTAAGTTCGACGAGGACATTTCCGTAGTATTCGTCGGTGACAAGGCGGCTCCAATCGACTGCTGTGCATGCTGCGGTACTCACCCAAGCACAACAGGCCAGATCGGCGTTGTAACGATCATGAAGGCCGAAAGTTACAAGGGCATGACAAGAATCACCCTTAAGGCAGGCAGATATGCCTATCTGGAACTTGCTAAGAGGGCTAAAATCGCCTCAAATCTGGCTCAAAAGTATTCCTGCGATGTTTCTCTCATCGAGGAAAGAATCGCTGCCGCAGAGGCTAAAAACGACGAAATCCGCAGAGAACTTGGCGAGCTTAAGACAGCAATTTTAAAGAGCGAAGAAGAAAAGCTCCGCGCAGCTCTGGCAGCTGAACAGAAGCATTTTGCAGTCTTTCGCTATTCCATGCAGAGCGCAGACGACCTGCAGACTCTGGCAAGAAAGGCAGAAGACGCCTTTACAAGCGTTGCAGCTCTTTACAGCGAAAAGGACCACTCCGTGGTTCTGGCTTCCTGCGGAACGCCCGCAGCCGGCCAGCTGGTTAAGGACTATGCGAAAATGTACGGCGGCAAGGGCGGCGGCACACCTAAGGTCGCAAGAGCGATTTTCTCCAAGGCAGAAGACGCAGAACTCTTTATGGATTTAATTGAAAAACATTTAAGGTAGGCAGTTTTGGAAAAAGATACGATGCAGAAAGGCGGCCTTGCAGAATGCAGGGCCGCTTCTAACGAAATAGAATTTGTACCCGGAAAGATGGCAGAGGCGCTGGAAAGCCTGCTTGCGCAGGATCCGGAGCTTAAAATGCTTCTGGAAAAGGCAATCGCAAAGGGTGCAGCTGTAAACACCAATCCGGAAACCAATCCCGGAAAGACACTTCCCGAGTTTCTCGGGTTCATAAAAAGATGCGAAACCGCTATGCCCTGGGATGTAATTCCCGGCGTGGATTATTCCAGGCTTTACATGGACATCGACCAGGGAATGGGCGCATTTTACTTCATATTCAACCAGCCTCTGGAAGAGCTCGAGGGCAGGGGCTATTATTACCCGTGCCTCGAATACCACGAACCGCTGGCGAGCTGGATTTACCTCTTCGTAAAGAGCTGGGGCATGCATCTGGACCGTCCGGAAAGCTGGAAGTCCGAATACATGGACCACGTAAACAAAGAAGAAGACTTCGGAATCGAAAGCGGAGACTACGAAAGCCCGGAAAACTGGCATTCCTTTAACGATTTCTTTGCAAGATACCTGGCTTCTGCAGATAAGAGGCCCATCGGCTCCGCGCCTCTGGTTTCCCCTGCGGATTCCCATCCGGAAGGCGTCTGGGAAATCGACGAAGAGGGCAGGATCGTCTCGGAAAACGGCGTAAGAATCAAGTCTGAGGGCTTTAATTCTGTGGCTCAGCTGCTGGGGCCCTTCGGCGAAAAATACGCAGATCTCTTCCGCGGCGGCGTAATGACCCACACATTCCTGGACATCCACAATTACCACCGCTACCACTTCCCCGTGAGCGGCACGATTAAGGCAATCGGAAAGATTCCCGGCCATGCGGCCCCCGGCGGAGTAATTTACTACGATACAGAGAACGATCTTTACAGGAAAAACGGCGAGCTTCAGCGCTGCAAGTACAGCCAGGAATACGAGATTCCCGGCTGGCAGGCCATCGAGGTCCGCGGCTGCATAATCATGGATACGGATTTCGGCCCGGCAGCAATTCTGCCCGTCGGCATGTGCCAGGTGAGCTCGGTAAACTTCGAGGATGGACTCGCTCCCGGCTCCGCCGTAAAGAAGGGTGACCCAATGGGCTGCTTTAAGTTCGGCGGCAGCGACATAATAATGATATTCGGCAGAAACGTTGAAATTTCAATGCTCTGCGAAGACGGAAACGGCG
>JAKSSQ010000161.1 GCA_024403005.1 Clostridia bacterium
GCTGTAGCGGGGGATCGCTTTGCTTCTGCAAGAAGCGCCTCGTCGGGAATATCCGCCTCGATATCCAGGGAGAAAACCCTGTAGACCAGCGGCTTTTCTCTGGCATCCAGAGATTCCTTAACGATTTTTACGCTCTTTATGCAGCCTGCAGGAACCCTCAGTCTGCTTTCCGCCTTCTTAGCCAGCAGATCTGTGGATTCACCCGGTTTAAGTTTTATTTCGTGTATTCTTACCATTAATGCTTTTTCTTTCAGTTATTTTGCGGCATTTTGGCCTGCGATCCAGCCGCTGGCGAAAGCCCAGGTTAAATTGTAGCCTCCGCAGGGGCCGTCCACGTCCAGAACTTCTCCTGCAAAGTAGAGATTTTCGCAGATTCTGGATTCCATGCTTTCGGCATCCACCTCGTCCGTAAAGACGCCGCCGCTGGTGACCTGTGCGTCGGGCCAGCCTTTGGAACCGTCGATTTTAAATCTTGCGGTTTTGGCTTTTACGTGGGTGCCCTTAGGAGATTTTTTGTCTGCTTCTGCGAGATAAACTGCCAGTTTTTCCGGCACTAAGTCCTCTAATCTGGCGCTTCCCAGCTTATTTTTACGTATTTCCAGCATTTCACTGAATTCTTTTCCTGCCATTTCCGGGAAGAAATCCAGCTCCAATTCGAAGACCTTTTCCCCTGCTCTGCGCAGCTTTCCGGAAAGGTCCATTACGCAGATTCCGCTTATGGAATCCTTATTGAACTGCACTTCTCCCTCGCTTTCTGCGAGGAGCTTTTTGCCTTCTTCGTAAACTGCAAAGAGGCTTGCCTTTGCTTTGGCGCGAACTCCGGCAAGGGCTGCAGTTTCGCTGCAGAGCATGCCTGTGAGCGCCGGAATGGGCCTGGAAACTTTATGTCCAAAAGCTTCTGCAAGCTTAAAGCATCTGCCGTCGGTTCCGAACTGGATTCCGGCTTTGCCTCCTCCTGCAATTACAAGCTTTTTGCTTTTAAGAATCTTTCCGTCTGTGCTTACGATTCGGAAGAAGCCTTTATCCGTCTTTTCTGCGGCTTTCGCCTCGAAACCTGTTAAAATATCCGCATTTTTAGCACCTTCTGCCAGTGCTCTTACTACGGATGCAGCCTGGCTGCTTCTCGGATACATTCTTCCCAGATCTTCTTCCACAGGGCAGATTCCGAGCTCTTCTGCAAGCTTTAAAACTTCTGCAGGGCCGCAGATTTCGAAGACTTTTTCTATGAATTCACTGCCGCCGGATGCAGAGGAGAAATCTGCGGCTTTTGCCTTAATATTGAGCAGATTGCACCTTCCGTTGCCGGTTGCATATATTTTTTTAGCAGGTTTATCGTTTTTTTCGGCGATTGCTATGCGTGCATTGGGGTCACGCAGGGATGCGCTGTGCGCAGCCATCAGCCCGGAGGCTCCCCCGCCGATTATTACGATGTCGTAAATATTGCTGTTCATTTTAATCTCCTGTATCCAATTATTATACAACAGGCGCAAAAAGTGATACAATGTTTACCTGAAAATAAAACTCGCAAGGAGGTAAATATATGGAATTTAAAGCATTACAGGCAGAAATGATCAAGGCCCTGAAGGCCGGCCAGAAGGAAAGAAAGGAAAGCATTTCCACGCTGGTTGCAGCAGTTAAGAAGAACGCTATCGACAGCGGCTGCCGCGACGAAATCTCCGAAGAAATGGTGACCCAGACCATCCTCAAGGAACTCAAGAGCACAAGAGAACAGATCGACACTTGCCCTGCAAGCCGCGAAGATCTGCTGGCTCAGTACAAGGCTCACCTGGCAGTTGTGGAGGAATTCGCTCCCAAGATGCTGAGCGCAGAAGAAGTTAAGGCTATTCTGGAAGAAAAGTTCGCAGAAGTTATCGCAAGCAAGAACAAGGGCATGATTATGAAGACCGTTATGGCTGAGCTCAAGGGCAAGGCAGACGGCAAGGTTATAAGCCAGGTTGTTGCAGAGCTGTGCAAATAGTCGAAAATCGCATTATAAAACCCCGGAAATCGATTGATTCCGGGGTATTTTTATTGGATTTTGCGATTATTCTACGGAAACGAGTTCGATAGTAAAGTTGAGTTCCTTGCCTGCCATTTCGCTGTTTGCGTCGAATGTGATGTCTGTTTCTGTCTTGTCCAGAACCTTAACTGCGAAGGGTCTGCCGGACATGTCCTGCAGGTAAGCTGTTTCGCCTACTGTAAGATTTTCTGCACCGGGCAGCTGAGCGAGGGGAACTGCGAATACTGCATTGGGGTCATAATCGCCGTAAGCTTCCCAGGGCATAAGATGTACGTCGATAATCTGGCCGACTTCCATGTCCTTAACTGCCATGTCGAAGCCCTTGATCATCATGCCGGCGCCGCAAACGAAGTCCAGAGTTTCGCCTCTGTCGTAGGAGGAGTCGAACTGTGTACCGTCGTTGAAAGTGCCTCTGTAGTGAACCTTGCAGAGCTTGCCAACATTGGGGCCTTCCATGGGAGGTTCGTGGTGACCGCATCCACCGCCGCATCCGCCGCAGCCGCTTCCGCATTCGCCGCCGCAGTCTTCGCCTTCTTCGTGGTGGTCATGGTGATCGCAATTAACGCCTGTGGAAACCAGTTCGCCTGCGAGATAAGCTTCTACAGCTTCGTCTGTGTTTCCGGAAGCGCCGGAAACTACTTCGATGCCGGCCTGGGAGAGAGCTGCCTGAGCGCCTCCGCCAAGGCCGCCGCAGATGAGAACTTCGATGTCGAAATCTGCGAGAACGCCTGCCAGTGCTTCGTGGCCTGCACCGTTGGAACCAACGACTTCTGCGGATTCTACCTTGCCGTCTTTAATTGTGTAAACCTTGAACTGCTCTGTTCTTCCGAAATGCTGGAAAACGTTGCCGTTATCGTATGTTACTGCTATTTTCATGTTAAATCTCCTTGTTACAATCGGTTTTGCTGCGGTTGCAGCACCTAATTATACCCCATTTTGTAGGGTAATTGCAAATGGGCGGAATTGCGGCTATTCGTCCTGGCCTGCGTCTGAATCTTCTGAAAATTCCGGGAAATCCGGCTCCAGACCGTCGTTGAGCAGCTGATTGTACTTTTTGTTGTAGTATTCGGCCATGTAATGCTCTTTGTATTTTGCGAAATCCGCTTTTATGGCCAGCATTTCATCTGCGACTTCTTCCATGCTGCGGGGTCTGTACTGGATGAGCCAGGAGATCATGCGGGTCATCTGCTTTTCGGTCTTGAGTTCGCCGGCAATTATTTCTCCGAATTCTGCCGGGAAGCCCATGCGTTCTATGGTGCGAACCAGGCTAATGTGGATCTGTTCTGCGGATGTTAAGTTTTTCGGATTAGACATTGCGAACCTCCACAGGGCTTGTAATTTCAAGGGTTGAGGGAGTCACGGAGCATTGCATTGCGGTCACGCTGACCCCATGTGCTTTAGCCTTGCGCAGCGCGTCGCCGAAGGCTTTGTGCTTATCGTCGGCGGGGATAAAGTGGTCCATTCCAGCCATCTGGATTACGAAAAGTATGCCGGCCGCGTAGCCGTTTTGCTTCGCTTTTATGAGCTCTTCGATGTGCTTGACCCCACGCTCGGTCGGCGCATCCGGGAAGGACGCCTCGCCGCGGTCTTCCAGCGTGCAGCCCTTTACTTCCAGGAAGCCTTTGTTTCCGGCCTCGTCTTCCAGGTAGAAATCGAACCGGGAATCGCCGTAGACGGTTTCGGGCCGGATGGTTTTGAGCTTTCCGAGGCCGGGCAGGTTAACAAGCCCTGCCGCCAGCGCTTCCTGCGCAACTTTGTTGGGCGCCTGGGAATCCCTGTTTATAAGGAGCGGGCCGCGGTCCGTCTGCTTTTCTACCGCGATTAACGAATAGCGCAGCTTGCGGGTGCCCATGCGGCCGTCAAAATCTTCCAGATAAACGGTGCAGCCGGGCACCAGCAGTTCCTTGCATCTGCCGGTATTTTTAACGTGAGCCACCGCGCGAACCCCTGAAACTTCAACGTTCGCGATAAACCGGTTCGGCCGATCTATAAATTTTGCTTCTACAATATTTTCGTATCTCATTCTTCACTTCACCGCTTTAGCACACTAAAGGGGGACGGGGGTACTTTAGCACTTTACCACTTTAAAGTATTAAAGGGGGACGGGGGTGCTTTAGCGCTTTAGCGGACTAAAGCGCCATGTCCCCGAAGGGGATACCCGTCCCCGGGGTTATTCGGAAAAAT
>JAKSSQ010000162.1 GCA_024403005.1 Clostridia bacterium
TCCGGAGCGTCGGCTCTCGGATATCTTATGGCGCAGGGAGTTCCAAGGCTTAAAGCATAGTGTAGCATGGCTCTTAATTCCGGGCCGTCCTTTGGTGCCAGAATTGTCATGTTCGGCATGGATGCCAGGTAGGAAATGTCGTAACAGCCCTGATGGGTTTCACCGTCCTGGCCTGTTACGCCTGCTCTGTCCACTGCGAAAACGACCGGCAGATTCATAAGACATACTTCTGTTATAATCTGGTCGTAAGCTCTCTGTAGGAACGTGGAATACATTGCAACTACAGGCTTCATGCCGCCTAAAGCGAGGCCTGCCGCAAAGGAAACCGCATGCTGCTCGGCAATTCCGGCATCGAACACGCGGTCCGGGAATTTGCGCACCATTTCCGTTAAACCTGTTGCGTCGGTCATGGCTGCGGAAACTGCAACGACCTTTTCGTCTAAAGCTGCTTCTTCTGCGATTGCAGAGCCAAAAACAGCGGAATAGCTCTTTGTATTGGATTCAGCTTTGGATGTTGCTTCCGACGGGTTGAATGGGCTCACGCCATGGAATTTGCCCGGGTTCTTCTCTGCAGGAATGTAGCCTTTGCCCTTTTTCGTGACCACATGGATGAGAACAGGTCTGTCCTGTTCTTTAGCAACCTGCAGCACTTCCGTGAGCTCTGGAATATTGTGTCCGTCGATGGGACCGTAGTATTTAAAGCCCATTTCTTCGAACATTACGCCGGGAACAATGGCATATTTTAAGGTTTTGCGCATGTTTTCAAGGCCTTTTCGCATAACTGGATGCTCTAACGTTGCCTTCTTTAAACCTGCCTTAATTTCCTTATAACTGCTGGAAACGCGCAGATTCTGCAGGTGTTTAGCGACTCCGCCGACGTTTCTGTTTATGGACATTTCGTTGTCGTTAAGGATAACTATAAGTCCGGTTTTGGATGCACCTGCGTTGTTTAAAGCCTCGTAGGCAACGCCGCCCGTAAGGGAACCGTCCCCGATGACCGCAACGCAGCTGTAGTCTTCCCCTGCAAGATCTCTTGCCTTTGCGTAGCCGTAAGCAGCGGATATGGAAGTGCCGCTGTGTCCGGAATCGTAAGCGTCCGTAATGCTTTCGGATCTCTTGGGGAAGCCGCTTATGCCGCCAATCTGTCGCAGATTCTTCATGGCGTACATTCTGCCAGTAAGAATTTTATGAACGTAAGTCTGGTGGCCTACGTCCCATACTACCCTGTCTTTTTCCAGGTCGAAGACGCGGTGCAGAGCTAAAGTAAGCTCCACGATGCCCAGGTTGGAAGCAAGGTGGCCACCGGTTTTGGAGACAGAATTAATAAGCTGCTCTCTTATTGCGACGGCAAAAAGCTCCAGTTCCTTTTCGGACATTGCTTTTACGTCTTTCATTAAGTTTTCCTGATTTGAATAATCCATTTTAAATAATCTGAGATTCGAGGAAGTCTAAAATGCCGTTAAACACTTCAGCTTCGTCATAGTACTTTTCAATAGCAGCTCTTGCCTTTGAAAGGAGTTCGATAGCTCTCTTTTTGGAAGCTTCCAGGCCGTGAAGTGCGGGGTAAGTAGCCTTTCCTAAAGCTGCATCTACGCCTGTCTTCTTGCCCATTTCCTTTTCGTCGCCGATAACGTCCAGAATATCGTCGATAATCTGGAAAGCAAGGCCTGTGCATTCGCCGTAAACACTCATGTCTTCTATGAACTGCTGATTTCCGCCGCCGAGGTAGCAGCCTGCGACGCACATGGATTTAATGAATGCAGCTGTTTTGTTCATGTGGATGAAGTCCAGCATGTCCTTGCTGCAGTTTTTGCCTTCGTTTTCCACGTCTGCAACCTGTCCGGCAACCATTCCTCTTGCGCCGGTGCCCTTGCAGATTTCGAAGGATGCTCTTACCAGTCTCTTAAGCTTAACTTCGTCGTCCAGGTAAAGGAGCATGGTCTTATTCATGGCTTCGTTTGCGGATGAAAGGAGTCCGTCGCCTGCCAGAATAGCTATGTCTTCGCCGAAAACCTTGTGGTTTGTAAGCTTTCCGCGTCTGTAGTCGTCGTTATCCATGGCGGGAAGATCGTCGTGGATTAAGGAATAAGTCTGAATATATTCAGCTGCAATAGCATAAGGAAGTGCAAAGGATGCGCTTTCTCCGCACATTTCGCATGCTGCCATGAGCATAACCGGACGAAGTCTCTTTCCGCCTGCTGTAAGGCTGTACTTCATGGAATCGTAAAGGGTTATGCACTTCTGATCGATATCGGGAAGGAAATCCAGAATGTGTTCTTCTGTCAGTTTCTTTAATTTGTTATATTCCGGGCTGTTCATTCTTCAAACTCCTCTTTAGTATCTGTCTGAGGTCTGTAAATTTCGATTTTCTGATGGGCTTCATCGAGAATTTTACGACATCTGTTGTATAACATAATACTTTTATCGTAAACCAACACGCTTTCCTCCAGGGAAAGTCTGCCGGATTTAAGGCTCGTGGCCGCTTCTTCCAGGGCTTCCATGGCCTGTTCAAAGTTCATTTCGTCGTATTTTTCAATCATTTCCGGTCTTTACCTCCTGAACAAGGCAGTTTAACAATCCGTCTTTGAAAATTACATCTATCTGAGAGCCGGCCTTTGCCGCAGCCGCCTTCTCTATCCATTTGCCGTCCTTGTCTCTGGCTATTGCGTAGCCGCGATCCAGGACGTTCATGGGGTTGGACATCTCGATATCCAGCTTGAGCATCTGGAGCCTGTGGTTTGCAGAGGACAGTTCGTCTTCTATGTCTGCATCCAGACCGTCCTTAATTCTGCGAAGCTTTATGTCTGCCATCTCCAGAACGCCTTCCAGACTGCTGAAAAGCCTCTGGGGAGTATACAGCTCCAGCTTGTCTGCAAGCACTGCGATGTGCGGAACTGCAAGCTCTGCAGCCGCTGTCGGGGTCGCTCCGCGAAGGTCAGCCGCATAGTCCGAGATAAGCCAGTCCACTTCGTGACCCACCGCAGAAATTACCGGAATAGCAGAGTTATAAACCGCTCTTGCTACGGATTCCTCGTTAAAACACCAGAGATCTTCCGCAGAACCGCCGCCTCGGCCCACTATTAAAGTGTCCAAATCCGGGAACTTACGGTTTATATCTTCTATGGCTGCACAGATGCTTGCCGCAGCTTCCGTTCCCTGAACTATGCAGGGGTATATTAGCACGTCTACCAGAGGATTTCTGCGTCGGACAGTAGTTATAATATCCCTTACAGCTGCCCCGGTCGGAGAAGTTACAACGCCGATGCGCTTGGGAAATCTGCAGATCGGCCTCTTATGGCTCTGGTCGAAAAGCCCTTCCTCCGAAAGTTTCTTCTTAAGGTTTTCGAAGGCCTGCTTTAAAGCGCCTTCGCCTTCCACATCCAGATCTCTTACGTTCAGCGAATAACTTCCGCCTCTTTCGTAGACGGAAACGCTTCCGTAAGCCGTAATTTCCATGCCTTCCGATATGTCGAAGCGAAGCATTGGAACTCTGTCTCTGGAAAGGAAGCAGTTAATCCTGGAATTATCGTCCTTTAAAGAGAAATACCAGTGGCCGCTGCTGTGCTTTGTAAGCCCCGAAACTTCGCCCTTTACGGAGCAGGTCATTAAAATCGGGTCTGGTGCCAGTGTTCGTTGAATATAGCTGGTAGGCTGGGAAACCGATACGGGTTTTAAAGGCATTTTCTGCCTCCTATCAGGCTTACGCCTACTGCATTATCGCTGCAAAGCTTAGCATCGCCGAACATATAGCCCTTTTTGCTGCAGTAGTTTCTTAAAAAGCTGCTGCATGCCACGCCTCCGGTTACCAGAACCTGCTTTGCACCGGTTTCTTCTTTAGCGCATTCGCATATCTTTACGAAGCTTTCGGAAATCCTTTCCATAAGGCTGTATGCCAGAGCTTCTTTGTCCAGGGCATTTTTAAGCGATTTAAGCTGAGTTTCCGTTCCGGAAAGGTTCAGATACGTTTTATCGCAGAAAACGCGGGAAAGCGGGTTTTTAAAGCCTTCCGGGCTAAAGGAACATGCCAGATGGTCTATGCTTTTGCCCGCAGGGAATTCGTAGCCTGCATCCACACCTGTTCTGTCCAGTATCTGTCCGTAGGAAATATCCTTCGTTCCACCGACGACTTTATATTCGGTCTCGGAAGAATAGACGAGTTCCAGGGTTCCGCCGGAAAGA
>JAKSSQ010000163.1 GCA_024403005.1 Clostridia bacterium
ACATCCAGGCCGGCAAGAACCTTGCTTGCAACAGCCTCTGCCGTTGCGCCGTAAATCGCCAGCGTAACGTTCAGTTTGGACTTTGTAAAGTTCAGGTACTCCGTAATCGCAGTGACCGCAATGCCCAGGGCCTCCTCGATCGGATAGCCCATGGAGCCTGCATTTATCAACGGAAAAGCAACAGTTCTGCACGCCAGGTTGTCGGCCAGCTTTAAAGACTCCATGTAGCACGATTTTAAAAGCACGCGCTCGCCCTGCAGCCCGTCGTAGTAGCCGGGGCCGTAGGTGTGTATTACATACTTGCACTTGAGCTCGCCATAGGCCTTTGTGCATAAAGCTTCGCCGTAGTGGAGTTCGTGGCGGTGCTTTGCGCACTCTTCCTCGAACTCGGGGCCGCCCATGCGGTGGAGCTCCTTGTCTATCCCGCTGAACCCGATCATATTGTGGTTCGTGGAATTAACAAGGGCGTCCACTTTCAGGGATAATATGTCTTTGTTTACGATTTTTAACGGCATATAATTCTGTCTACTTAAGAGATTCGGGCATAACGTCGCAGCAGGTCATCTGTTCGTAAGTCTGGGGCTTAACCATCCATTCAGCCTTGCCTTTTTCTACGAGGATAACACCGGGGATGGGGTTGCGGTTGTAGTTGTTAGCCATTGCGTAGCCGTAAGCGCCTGTGGAGAATACTGCGATAATGTCGCCTGTCTTCGGATCTGCAAACTTAGCGTCCTTAATGATCATGTCGGAGTCGCCTTCGCAGCACTTGCCGCAGATTGTAACTGTTTCTTCTGCAGGTTCATCTGCTCTGTTAGCTACGATGCCCTTGTACTTAGCGCCGTAGAGAGCCGGACGGATATTGTCGGGCATGCCGCCGTCGATGGCAGCGTACTTTCTGATGCCTGTAACGGTCTTTGTCATGCCTACTGTGTAGAGCTGCAGACCTGCTTCAGCTACCAGGGATCTGCCGGGTTCACAGATAAGAGCGGGCATGGGATAATCCTTTTCCTTGCTCCATTCTGCAACCTTTGCCAGAACGGGGTTATAGAAATAGCTGTAGGGCTTTCTTTCTTCTGTTGTGTATGTAACGCCGGGGCCGCCGCCGATATTGAGTTCATCTGCAACGTAGCCGAACTTTTCTCTGCAGTCTTCCATGAGCTTTAAGAGAACGTCTGCAGCATCCAGGAAGGGCTTAACTTCGAAGAGCTGGGAACCCAGGTGGAAGTGGAAACCGTGGAAGTTTACGTATTCGGAGTCGATTGCCTTCTTAACGTAGGGGAAGATGAATTCCGGTTCGATGTTAAGACCGAACTTGGAGTCCTTGCGGCCTGTAACGATGTAGTCGTGGGTATCTACTGTAACGCAGGGTGTTACGCGGATAAGGATGTCTGTCTTCTTGCCGAGCTTCTTGCAGATTTCTTCGATGAGAGCCAGTTCCTGTTCGCCGTCGATAACGATTCTTTCTACGCCGTAGTCGATTGCAGCTTCCAGTTCCTTAGGCAGCTTGTTGTTGCCGTTGAATTCAAGCTTGGAGGGGCTGATGCCTGCCTTCATAGCTGTGTAAAGTTCGCCGCCGGAAACTACGTCCATGCTGATGCCTTCGTTTTCGCAGAGCTTATACATGCCCATGCAGCAGAAAGCCTTTGCAGCATATGCGATTCTGTTCTTGGGGTAGGGCTTAACGAAGCATTCCTTCAGTTCGTTAATGCGGCTTACGATGTCTGTCTTGGAATATACGTAAAGGGGTGTTCCGAACTCCTTTGCAAGTTCCACTGTATCGCATCCGTCAAAAATCAGGTGCTTACCTTTAATTTCACTTACCATGTTCATCTGAATTACCTCCTGTAAAACAAGTTCACTTATATTTTCCTTACATCTGCAAGGTTTGTGTGCTGCGGGTTTGCGTGGGAATAAGGTGTGGGAACGGTGTGTGTGAGAACGTTAATGCATCCTCTTTCGTCTATTCCGTCCTTACCCGGCTTATACCATACGCCTTCGCTCAGGGCGATTGTGCCCTGCATTATTCTTTCGCTTACGTAAGCGTTTGTGCGGACTACGCCGCGTTCGTTGAACACTTCAACTCTGTCGCCGTTTGCGATGCCGCGGGCTTCTGCATCCTTTGCGTTGACCCAAACGCGCGGCGGGTCAACTTCTTCCAGAAGCACGTTGTTGTCGCCGATGGAGTGAGCTCTTCTTCTCGTGTGGTATGCGAAGAGCTGCAGCGGATATTCTGCCTTCTTCGGGTCTCTTGGGCCTTCGTAGCTGTCGATATAGCCCGGGATAGGCGGTATGTTGATGGGGTCACCCATGTCGTAGAGGCGCATGGAGAAGATCTCGATCTTGCCGCTGGGAGTGTTGAAGGGCTTGCCTTCCTTGATGTTTTCTTCGAAAGCAACGAAAGGCTTGTCCTTCGGATAAATATGTATAGCTCTTTCCTTAAACTCGTTATAAGGTTTAAGGGAGGGTTCTTCTGTTGCGAGTTTGTTGTAGAGATATTCGAGCCATTCGTCTGCGGTTTCCTTGCCGGCTCTGAATTCTTCGCCGTGGCCCAGGATGTCTGCACAGCGGTTGATCCAGTCGAATTCGAACTGCCATTCGAACAGGCCGTCCATGCAGTGGTTATTGCAGAGGAAGTAGTCGCTGGGGTCCCAGGGAGGAACGATGTTGTCCTGTTCCAGGAAGGACTTTGCAGGAAGAACCATGTCTGCATACCATGCTGCCGGGGTCATGAAAATGTTGGAGAATACCAGCATTTCCAGGCCGTTGGGGTTCTGGTACATGCGGATTGTTTCGTTAATGTTGGAGTGCTGGTTTAAGGACTGTCCGTTTGCCAGGGAGAAGATTAACTTAACTCCTGTTTCCAGCTTGTCTGCGCCGCGGACGCCCATGGATTTGTCCATGATTTCCGGCTGGTCTACTGTTCTTGTCCAGAGGAAGGACGGGAAAGTTACCGGATACGGATTGTTATATTCGGGCTGGGAAACCGTCGGATAGCGGTAAGGCCAGAGGGTTCCGCCGCTTCCGCCGCCTGCTTTTCCTACTGTTCCGCAGAGGCAGCAGAGAGCCATGAAGCCTCTTGCAGTCTGTTCGCCGCAGCCTGTTCTCTGGGGTCCGAGGCCGGGCATTAAGCAGCCGGGCTTAGCCTTTGCAAAGCGAATTGCGAGGTCCTCGATCTTTTCTGCAGGAACGCCGCAGATTTCTTCTGCCCACTGGGGAGTCTTTACGATGCCGTCCTTTTCGCCGAAGAGATAGGCTCTGTAGCAGAGAGACGGGTCCACGCCTTCCGGCATGTGTGCTTCGTCGAAGCCTACGCAGAATTTATCCATGAATTCCTGGTCCTGCAGGCCTTCTCTCCAGATTACGTAGCACATTGCGTCCAGCATTGCCGGGTCGGAAGAGGGCTTAATGGGTATCCATTCGTCAGCCAGGGTAAGAACCGTTTCGGAAACTCTCGGATCGATGACCACAATGGGTGTGCCCTGCTCCTTGATTCTTGTGAGCATGTGGTTGTGGAAAGGTCCGTACTGGTTATCTACCGGGTTGTGACCCCAGAGGATTACGAGTTCGGCCTTTAAGTGTTCGTCTATGTCCATGCCTCCGATGGTGTCGCCGTAGGTGAGCTCCATCATGTCTGCGAGGCAGGTTGCGCTGTAGAAGTTGTAGGAATCCAGATAGCCGCCTTCGAAATCCATGAGTCTTCTTATGAACTTGTCGCCGCGTACGGATGCGGATACGCCGGAGGCGTTGGCTACATATCTGGAGCCGGGTCCGAATCTTTCGCCTGTGCTGCGGATTTCTTCTGCGATCTTCTGAGCTGTTTCTTCCCAGCTTAATCTTCTGAAGAGGCCTTCGCCGCGCTTTCCGCGTCTTTCCATGGGGTAGCGGAGTCTGTCGGCTGTCATGAAGGTGTATCTGTAGGATCTGCCGCGGGGGCAGCCTGTGAAAGGTCTTATTTCCTTGTTGGGTTCTGTGCCTAAGAGGCAGTTTTCCTGCACTTTTGCAAGCATCTGGCACTTAGCGCCGCAGTCGTTGCAGTTGCAAATCTTGTAGTACTTAAGTTCTTCTACGGAGATCTCTTCGCCGCGGCAAACTGCGGGCATTTCGAGAGCTTCACAGCTTTCGCAGATCTGGATTTCGTCTCCGGAAACGAAGGCCTTAAGCAGATCGC
>JAKSSQ010000164.1 GCA_024403005.1 Clostridia bacterium
ATGGTCGGCCTTCGCAGCCAGCTTTAAACGGCAAAACAAAAACTCCGGATTTGCATCCGGAGTTTTATTATGCCTTTAAAGGCCGTTTTTACTTGATTTCGAAGCTTTCGCCGCGCTTAAGTCTGTCGTGGAATTCAGCTGTAGCTGTGAACATTACGTCGGAGCTGGAGTTGAGAGCTGTTTCTACGGAGTCCTGAATTACGCCGATGATGAAGCCTACTGCTACTGCCTGCATAGCGATGTCGTTGCCGATACCGAAGAGGGAGCAAGCCATGGGGATGAGCAGGAGGGAACCGCCAGCTACGCCGGAAGCACCGCAAGCTGCCAGAGTTGCGAGAATGCTCAGGATGATAGCTGTGGGCAGGTCTACTGCAACGCCCATTGTGTGGCAAACTGCCAGTGTCATTACGTTGATTGTAATGGCAGCGCCGTCCACCTTGACTGTAGCGCCGAGGGGGATGGATACGGAGGAGAAGTCTCCGTCCAGGCCCAGTTACTTGCAGAGATCCGTGTCAACGGGGATGTTAGCAGCGGAGCTTCTTGTAAAGAATGCTGTAATGCCGGATTCCTTAAGGCACTTGAATACCAGGGGATAGGGGTTGCGTCTGATGCAGATTGCAACGATGATGGGGTTGATAACCAATGCAACTACGAGCATGCATCCTACGAGGAGCAGGATGAGGGAGCCGTAAACCTTGAAGATGGAAAGGCCGCTTGTAGCTACGGAATCGAATACGAGACCGAGGATACCGAAGGGTGCGCACTGGATAATCCATCTAACTACTGTTGCTGTAACTTCGGACAGGTCTGTGATAACTGCAACTGTGTTCTGAGCGCCGAGCTTCTTGAGGGAGAGGCCGAGAACGATAGCCCAGAAGAGAACTGCCAGGTAGTTAGCTGTGGAAAGAGCGCTTACAGGGTTAGCAACCATGTTTGTGAGAAGGTTTCCGAGAACTTCTGCAACGCCGCTGGGCGGGTTAGCACCTTCTGCACCTTCTACGAGAATCATCTGTACAGGGAAGAGGAAGCTTCCTGCAACTGCCGTTGTAGCAGCGATGAGTGTGCTCACCATGTAAAGTGTGATTACAGTCTTAAAGCGGGAACCGATGCCGCCGCCTGCCTTGGACAGGGAAGCCATAACCAGGAAGAATACCAGGATAGGTGCGATAGCTTTTAATGCGCCTACGAAGATCTTACCAAGGATTGCAATTGCGGATGCGCCGGGGCATACAATACCCAGAACAGCACCGATTACAAGGCCGATGGCAATACGGATTACCAGGCTTGTACCTAAGTACTTGTCGATAAATGATTTCATAAATCCTCCTAAGATTTGTGAGTATATAGATATAACATCCAATAGATTTCTGACACTTTAAGACCTGAAGCAGTTGTGAATTTAAACAAACTAAATGTGTAATATGCACAAAAAATAGGGTCCAACCATATTCTTTTTAAGCGTCCATAAACAATATTACTACAAGATTGTTAATTTTGCAACAATCTTTAGGCTTTCCATGTTAATTTCTAAACAATTCAAGAAATGAGACCAATCAACCCTATTCACTATGTTTTATTTGTTTGATATAATACGAATACAGAAGAAATTTCTGTGATATTTTCAGTGTATCAGCGCGTGTTTTAGCTTTTGCCGGAGGTACAGTTATAATGTTCAATTTCGACGAAAAAATCGACAGACAAAATACCAATTCATATAAATGGGACATTGCGGAAAGACACATGGGAACCGAAGGAGTTCTGGGCATGTGGACAGCCGACATGGACTTCAGAAGCCCCCAGCCCATGCTGGATGCGATGGCTCAGCGCCTTAAGCACGGCGTAATCGGCTACACGATCAGAAGCAATAACTACTACGAAATTATCCAGCGCTGGATGAGTCGCAGATACGGCTGGGATCTTAAGAAGGAAGAAATCCACGTATGTCCGCCGGGAGTTATCCCCGCAGTATGCATGCTGGTGGATATGCTCACAAAGCCCGGCGATCCGGTCTTTGCGTTCATGCCTAACTACGACTCCCTCTACGGCGCCGCTGAATCCATGGGCCGCCGCCTGGTTACAGCTCCGCTGCTCTGCGAAGAAGACACCGTGACCAAATGCAGCTCCTGGAAGATGAACCTGCCAGAGTTCGAAAGACTCGTTAAGGAAGAAAACATTAAACTTGCAGTATTCTGCTCTCCTCACAACCCGGTCGGCAGAGTATGGACTATGGAAGAACTGGAAGCTTTCGGCAAAATCTGCCGCGAAAACGGAGTATTCGTAATTTCCGACGAAGTGCACTGCGACATTGTAAGACCCGGTGCAAAGCACGTTCCTTTCGGCATGGTTCCCGGCATGGAAAACCTGAGCGCAGTTTTAATGTCTCCCAACAAGACCTTTAACGTTGCAGGCATAATGACGGCCTCCGTATTCATCAAGAACCCGGAAATTATGGCTGCCTTCAAGAAAAAGCTGGGCAACTGGGCCATGACTCTGGACACCACTTTCGGCACTATCGCAGTCGAAACCCTCTATTCTGATCCTTACTGCGAAACCTGGCTGGATGAATGCAACGAATACCTTACAGACAACCTGGAATATGCAGCAGAATACATTAATACCAACGTTCCCTGCGTAACAACAGCAGTTCCCGAAGGCACTTATCTGCTCTGGCTGGACTTCAGCAAAACGGATTTACTAGGGGAAGAATTGAGAAGATATCTGGTTCAGGAATGCAAGCTGGACCTCTGCGACGGCTGGGAATTCGACCCGGAATGCCTGGACCACATGAGGCTCAACTGCGCATGCACCAGTGCAACATTAAAGGAAGCTCTGCTTAGACTGGAAGAGGGCATGGAGGCTTATTGCCAGGCAAACAGCAAGTAAAATTTGTTAATTGATACACAAATATTTGCTTAAAAATTTATGCTTGACAACCAATTAGCCTAAGCGTACTATAGTTACATATTAATATTTAAACCGTTGAAGCGGGAATAACGGCAGCGATGCCTCTACAGAGAATTCGGGTAGCTGAGAGCCGAGTGAGAAACAAACTGTCAAATGGGCCGCCGAGGGCGCAGTGAAATGTTAATCAGAGTATTCTGCGACGTGTGGGCATACGTAAGTTGCCGGGAGTATGTTTGTACTCTGCTAAGCGCATAGGCAAAACCTATGAATTCAAGGTGGCACCGCGGATTCAATTTATTGATTATTCGTCCTTGATAGAAGCAATTCTATCGAGGACTTTTTTATTACATCTGAAAGGAAAAACAATGACTAACAAAGACGGAAGATTTGGTATTCACGGCGGACAGTACATACCCGAAACGCTGATGAATGCAGTTATAGAACTGGAGAAAGCTTATAACTTCTATAAGAATGACCCCGAGTTCAACAGAGAACTCACAGAGCTCTTTAACGAATATGCAGGAAGACCTTCCAGACTCTACTATGCAGAAAAGATGACAAAAGACCTGGGCGGAGCAAAGATCTACCTCAAGAGAGAAGATCTGAACCACACAGGTGCACATAAGATTAATAACGTACTGGGCCAGGCTCTTCTGGCTAAGAAGATGGGCAAGACCAGACTCATCGCAGAAACCGGTGCAGGCCAGCACGGCGTAGCAACAGCTACAGCAGCTGCACTTCTGGGAATGGAATGCGTTGTGTTCATGGGAGAAGAGGACACTATCCGCCAGGCTCTGAACGTTTACAGAATGAGACTTCTCGGTTCAGAAGTAATCCCCGTTAAGTCCGGAACAGCTACCCTTAAGGACGCAGTATCCGAGGCTATGCGGGAATGGACCTCAAGAATAGATGATACCCACTACTGCCTTGGCTCCGTAATGGGCCCGCACCCGTTCCCCACAATCGTAAGAGACTTCCAGGCTGTAATTTCCAAGGAAATCAAGGAACAGATCCTGGAAAAGGAAGGCAGACTTCCCGACGTGGTAATGGCCTGCGTAGGCGGCGGATCCAACGCCATCGGAACCTTCTACAACTTTATCGAAGATAAGGATGTAAGATTAATCGGCTGCGAAGCTGCAGGAAGAGGCATCGATACCTTCGAAACTGCCGCAACCATCAACACCGGCAAGCTGGGCATCTTCCACGGCATGAAGAGCTACTTCTGCCAGGACGAATACGGCCAGATCGCCCC
>JAKSSQ010000165.1 GCA_024403005.1 Clostridia bacterium
TGTCTGCGCAGTACTGGTCTTTTGGAGTGTGTTCCTTTCCGCGCCTTACTCCAGCAAAGTCGATACCGATAATGGATATTCCCTTATCCACCAGGGCATCTATCAGTTCGTGGGAAAGCTGAGGATGTTCGTGGAAATAAACGCTTCCGCCATACCCTTCTTTTTCGATAAAACCGGTATAAAAGGCCACAAACATATCTTTTTCGACCTTGTTAATATTGATATCCTGCAGTTTTATCTCGCGGCCGGCTGCTTTGCTTACGTCGAATACGATTGCATTTCTTCTCGTATATTCAAGGGGAAACTCCTTGTTCATTACGTCGAAATGAGTTCCCAGGTGGCCGACCAGGCTCTTTTTTTCGTTCCCCTGGGCGTCCGTAACCATTTTAGGCGTGATTTTTAATTTGATGTCTACTAACATATGTATCTTCCATGTGTTTAAAGTGCAAAAAATATGTAAATTAAAACTTTTTACTCCATGAGACTTAAAGCCACCACGGCCTCTGTGTGCCCGGTGTGGGGGAACATGTCCACGCAGATTGCTTTTTCGGCTTTGTAGCCATTGGCAGTAAGGTATTTTAAATCGCGGGCGAGGCTTTCCGGGCCGCAGGAAATGTAGACCACGCGGCGCGGCTTAAGGGTGCAGAGAGCCTGCAGGAATTCTTTGGAGCTGCCGGATCTTGGCGGATCCATGAACACCACGTCTGCCTTTTTGCCTTCGGCGGCCATTGCGGTCATGAACTGGCCTGCGTCGGCGCATTCAAAGCGGATGCCTTTGAGCCCATTCAGTTTTTTATTAGCCAGAGCGTCTTTAACGGCGTCTTTATTGAGTTCACAGCCGATGACCTCACCGCATTTATCCGCAGCGCAGATGCCTATGGTGCCTATGCCGCAGTAAGCGTCGATTACGGTTTCGGAGCCTGTGAGCTGAGCAAATTCAATGGCTTTGGAATAAAGCACTTCCGTCTGGGCGGAATTAACCTGGTAGAAGGACTTGGAAGAAATTCTAAAGGACTTCTTGCAGAGTATATCCTCGATATAGCCCTGGCCGAAGACCACTTCTTCTTTGTCGCCGAGGATCATGCCGGTGTCCTTGCCGTTTACGTTCTGGACAATGGTCGTAATGTCCGGGCATTCCTCCAGCAGAGCCTTAATGAAGTTCTTTCTGGAAGGAAATGCTGGGGTTCCGGTAACCAGAACCACGAGAATCTGCCTTGTATGTCTTGCAACGCGAACCAGCACATGGCGGAGCAGACCCTTCTTTGTTTTGGGGTCAAAAGGCTGAATTTTAAAGGCTTCTGCCAGATCTCTTATTGTTAAGATGATCTCGTCTGCCCTTTCGTTTTCTATCCTGCACTTGTTAACCGTAACAAGTCTTCTGGTACCTTCAGCATATCTGCCGGAAACAAGCTTTCTGCCCTTGTCTCTGCCAAAAGTCGCATGGATTTTGTTGCGGTAATTATAGGGATTCTTCATCCCTTCGATGGATTCCACCTCGCAGTAAGGCTCCAGAAGCCCGCGCATGTAGGCGAGCTTGTCTTCCAGCTGCTTTTCGTAGGGAACGTCTATAAACTGACAGCCCCCGCATTCCCTGCTGTAGGGGCAGTTCGATTTCTGTTTAGCCATTTTTACTCCTCAGCTTTAACGACCCAGCGCATCTTCGTGGACTTAGCCCTCGGGTTATCCACGCATTCCTTAGCTGTGGGGCGGATTACGTCCCTTGCGTAGGAAGAATAAACGCCTTCGTTGTAAAGGTATTTAAAGGATTTCTTAACCAGTCTGTCTTCTCCGGAATGGAAAGTGAGAATCGCAGCTTTGCCGCCGGGCTTTAACACGCCTGGCAGCTTTTCCAGAAATTCGTACAGAACCTCAAATTCGTCGTTAACGCCGATTCTGAGGGCCTGGAAGCATCTGGCGCAGGATTTCTTCACTGCATCCTTCTTTTCCCTCTCAGGAAGGAAATTAAGGGCCTTCTCGATGACTCTGCGCAGCTGCATGGTGGTCTCAATCTTCTGCCCTGCCTTCTGGAAGGAAGAAATGGTAGCCGCAATCTGCTGTGCATAGGGTTCGTCGGAATTTTCTACGAGCATGCCTTCGATTTCGTCTCTGTGCATTTCGCGAAGCCTCTCGTAAGCAGGCTTTCCTGCATTGGGATTCAGTCTTAAATCCAGCGGGCCGTCGAACTTATAGGAAAAGCCTCTTTCCGGATTGTCGATCTGCATGGAAGAAACGCCCAGATCTGCCAGAAGGAAGTCGAATTTGCCGTATTTTTCCGCAACCTGGTCGATGTTCTTAAAATTCGTGAGCACAACGGACAGAATATCTTCTCCGTAGCCCTTAGCCTCGAGCCTTGCCTTGGTCTTTTCGGATTCGATTGGGTCAACGTCCAGACCGCAGATGTGGCCGCTGCCCTGCAGCTTTTCCAGCATCTTTTCCGTGTGGCCGCCGTAGCCCAGAGTGCAGTCCGCACCGTTCTGGCCCGGCTGAATGTCCAGAAACTCCAGAATTTCGTTCACCATAATGGAAATATGGGTTCCGGCCGGGGTATTTCCCTTACTTTTTACGTGCTCTGCGATGTCCTTATATTTTTCAGGATTTAATTCCTTGTATTTTTCTTCGTATCTCTTCGGGTATTTGCCCGAGTAGCGCACCCTTCTCTTATGTTCCGGGTTCTTCTGTTCTTCGTTCATGTATTTACCTTATAAATCCTTTGCGCTAACGATTCCGTAGGCGCTGTCTGCGGAGTAAACCGCGCGGAGTATAGCTTCGCTCATAACGCGTGCAGCCAGAGTGCCGACCACGTCCATGTCTGCGTTAACCTTGCCGACAGAAACTGCGTAGATGCTGTCGCCGTCTGCAGTTGTGTGTACCGGTCTTATGGATCTTGCGTAGCCGTTGTGAGCCATGCCTGCAATCTTGCACAACTTGCTCTTCTGGAACGCACCGTTTGTAACGATAATGCCGATGGTCGTATTTCCTGTAAATTTGTTGTCCACAGCTTCGGTCTTCTTATACATCTCTTCTTCTGTGCTTACAAAGCCCTTCTTATCCGGGGAAAGGAGGCCTGCAACCTTGGCTCCTGTATTGTGGTCAAAAATGTCGCCAAGGGCATTGACCGCAACCAGCGCACCGACCTTTAACTCGCCGATCTGGACCGCATAGCTTCCGATGCCGGTCTTCATGCAGGTTGCTGCACCGTTCCACTTGCCTACTGTGGCGCCGCAGCCTGCGCCGTAGTTGCCGTCTTTATAGTTTCCGCCTTCCAGGGCAGCTTTTGCAGCTTCCAGGCCCATATTGTGGTCCGGATATGCATTTACGTCACCTACGCCCAGATCAAAGATATCCGACTGGCATACTAAAGGAACCTTTGTAAAGCCTACGTCGTAACCCATGTCCTTGCTTCTCATGTATTCCATTACGCCGCCTGCTGCATCCAGACCGAAAGCGCTGCCGCCGCCGAAAACGACTGCGTGGATGTATTCTGCATTTGCCATGGGCTTAAGAAGCTCGGATTCCCTGCTTGCCGGGCCGCCTCCGCGGACGTCCAGACCTGCAGCCATGCCGTCCGGGCAGATTAATACGGTGCAGCCTGTAGCCTTTTCGGCGTCTTCTGCCTGTCCGATATAAATGTTTTCGATATCCGTAATCTTAATTTCTTTCATCTTAGACCTCCTGCAATATGCAGATTCGCATTTTATCTTGCCAGATTCTTTTCGTTAATGGACCAGCTGGAGATTGCAGCCATGAGTGCCAGGCACATGTTTGCAATCCAGAGCAGTCTGTAGTTGCCAAAGTTTATGTAGCAATAGCCGCCGAACCAGGAGCTTAAGAATGCTCCGACCTGGTGGCCTGTAAGAGCTACGCCGTAAAGAACGCCCAGCTTCTTGGGGCCGAACTTCCTTGTTATAAGGCTCATCGTGGGCGGAACCGTAGAGTCGCCGGACATGCCCAGAAGACCTGTAGCTATAACCGCAAAGCCGAAGGACGGCGTAAGCGTAAGCATGGCTATGGAGATTAACACGCGGATAAAGTAAACGCCACCGAGCACGATCTTCATTGCCATCTTAGTGCAGAGATAACCGGAAACCAGCGCACCGATCATGGTGAGAATTCCGTA
>JAKSSQ010000166.1 GCA_024403005.1 Clostridia bacterium
CAGACCGGAGAGCATTCTGTCCAGATCTTTAAAGTGAGTGGAAAGACCGGGAATAACACCGCCGTTCTTTGCAGCTTCATTAATTGCTTCCAGGTTTAAGTTGAGAACCTGGCGAATGTCGGAAAATTCGGAAGTCTGCTTTGTCTTTGCAATATCCAGAATTGTGCGCTCCGCGTGGTCTAAAACCTTTACGGAATCCAGCTTTTCGCTGTAGCACTGCTCTACGATTTCGCCGGAAGCGGATATAAGCCTGCGAAGAGAAGCCTTTTCCGAAATAATCTTCGCGTACTGCACGGCATTAGCCGTCGTAGGAACGATGGTGGAAAGAAAACCAATATAAGACTTGCCGCCTACTGCTTCCAGAGTGTTTCGTCTCTTTAAAGCGTCGCTTACGGTAATTACGTCGATTGGTTCACTGCGCTGGTAAAGGTCTACCATCGCGCGGAAAATTTCCCTGTGGCTTTCCGTATAGAAATCCTCTGCACCGATTACTTCCGAAACGCGGAAGAATACTTCCTTATCGACAAGGATGGCGCCAAGGACACTTTTTTCTGCCTCGTCGTGGTGAGGCGGGATGCGTTCTAATTGGCTCATGCCTGCCTCGAATTATTCTGTAACTACGTTAACCTTGCACTTAGCCTGGATTCCGGGGAAGAGCTTAAGTGTAACTTCTGTAATGCCTGCCTGCTTAATGGGAGCGGACAGATCGATCTTCTTCTTGTCTACTTCTGTGCCCAGATCGTTCTTAATTGCGTCTGCGATGTCCTGGGAAGTTACAGCGCCGAAGAGTCTGCCGTTTTCGCCGCCCTTAGCCTTGAGTGTAACTGTCTTAGCTTCTACCTTGGCCTTGATTTCTTCTGCTGCCTTCTTGTCTGCAGCTCTCTGAGCCTCTTCTTCTGCCTTCTTCTTTTCCAGAGCCTTAATGTTAGCATCTGTTGCTTCCATAGCCAGCTTCTTGGGGAGAAGCATGTTGCGAGCGTATCCGTCGCTTACCTTAACTACCTGGCCTGCCTTGCCCTGGCCCTTAACGTCTTTGAGTAAAATAACCTGCATGTTATATATCCTTTCTACTGCAGTATGCCCGATTCTCTCAGGATACTTACGATATTTGCGATAGCTTCTTCCGGACTTGCATCCGTCTGAGCTGCCGCGATATTCATGTGTCCGCCGCCGCCGATTTTTTCCATGACGGTCTGGACATTAACAGCACCGTTAGATCTTGCGGAGACCATGGTCTGGGCTGCCCCATTGCCTGCGGCAAATACCGCGCTGACCCCGCGCATTTCCAGTATTTCGTCTGCAGCCTGTGCGACGATTAACTGCATTGCATCGTCCTTGTCCTTTGTGTAGGCAACAGCTATGCCGCTGCCCAGGATTTCCGCATTTGCGATAACGTTGTACTTCTTCTTAAAGAAGTCCAGTCTAACCTTAAAGAAGTTGCGAACTTCTGCGTTGTCCGCACCCATGCGGCGAAGCCATGCTGCAGCTTCGAAGGTACGAACGCCTGTGTTCTGAGCGAAGCTCTTCGTGTCGACTGTAATGCCTGCCAGAAGCGCAGCTGCATCGAAATCCTGAATTTCGCTCTTGTCTACGCCGTACTGCAGCAGCTCTGTAACCAGTTCGCTTGCAGAAGATGCGTAGGTTTCCTGGTGGAAGATCGTCGGATTTTCGATGGCATCCTTGGATCTTCTGTGGTGGTCGATTACGATAACGCTGCCGGCTCTCTTAATTAAGTCGGGGCATTCCGTAATTGCCGGAATGTGGGTATCCACAACGATTACAAGGCTTGCGGGGCTCACGAAGCCCAGAGCTCTTTCGCTTGTAATGAAGTTGTAGAGGCCCTGCTTTTCCGCTTCCTTATATATAATGTCGATGCCCTGATTGGGGTCACCGAGGACGATGTCGACCTGCTTGCCCATGGATCTTGCGAACCTGTACATGCCGATGGATGCGCCGAAGCTGTCCATGTCCGGTCTTGCATGGCCCATTACGAAGACTCTGTCGCTGTTCTTAACCAGCTGAGCGATGGCGTGGGACATGATTCTGGACTTGCCCTTGTTGCGCTTCTCGTAGGAAGGCAGGGATCCGCCGAAGTACATGATTTCGCCTTCGCCATTCTTAATTACAACCTGGTCGCCGCCGCGGCCCAGAGCCAGATCCAGAGATTCCTCTGCGGATTCCTGCAGGTCTGCGTATGTGGGTTCACCGCAGGAGATACCGATGGAAATGGATGTGGGGAAGTCCGCACCGGTCTCAATTTCGTGCATGTTGTTTAAGATTTCGAAGTTGGCGCGCTTCTGTTCTTCCAGATATCTCTGTTCGAACTGAATTACGTATCTGCTTCTGGTTCTCGTAACGGAGGCCTTAAGCTGCTGAGCCCATGCTCGGATTTTCTTGTCCAGCTCCGCACTGATGGCGGACTGGTCTTCTGCGGCAGAACTTGCCAGCAGTTCGTCGTAGTTGTCGATATTTAAGATCGCAAGGCAGGGGCGGGTGTTTGACAGCTGAATTTTGCAGTCTTCCAGCTCTTTCTTTGTGCTTGCCAGAGTTTCTGCGTCTTCCGGTTCCAGCTCCTCGATCTCCGCAAACGGGTCTGCTTCCACTTCCATAAGCTTCTTAATTTCATCTTCGTTTATGGAAGAAATAACGCCTGTATGGTAAAAGCTTATGGCTGCCACGAGGCCCAGGCATGCAATACCCCAGAATAACTTAAGGTAAAGCACTACCAGGCAGAGCGCAACCATGGCTGCTATGTCGGGCTTAATAAAACGTCCTATTAAATTCAACAGAGATTTCCTGTTCAAGAGCACTCCTTTCCAAGGCATACAATATGCCTATTATGACACTATATTATACTACATTTTCCAACGTTTACAAACATAATGCTGTCTCCCCTCTTTTTGACCCAATCCGCCGCCCTAAATCCGCCCCATTCCAAAAATTTTGCGATTATTTTTATTTATCCCTTTATTTCCTTTGCATTATTTCGCCATAATGCTATACTTAAACTATAAAATGAACATAAGCTCTTTTTAGTCACAGGAGGACACACCTATGGGCAAGTTTGTAATTAAGGAAACAAAGACAGGATATACATTTAACTTAAAGGCAGGCAACGGCGAAGTTATCGGCGTATCCGAAGTTTACAAGGCTGAATCCAGCGCAAAGAACGGTATCGAAAGCGTTAAGAAGAACGCTCCCATCGCTGCAGTAGAAGACCAGACAAAGGAAGGCTTCGAAAAGGAAAAGCACCCCAAGTTCGAAATCTACACAGACAAGGCTGGCGAATTCCGCTTCCGTCTTAAGGCTACAAACGGCGAAATCATCCTCGCTTCCGAAGGCTACAAGGCAATCGCAAGCTGCAAGAACGGCATCGAAAGCGTTAAGAAGAACGCTCCCGAAGCTGAAGTTGTTAAGGCTGAAAAGTAATTAAACAGACACCATGAGCCTCCGGCCCATTTCCGGAGGCTCTTTTTTGTGCTGATTTACGATCAGGCATTTCCCCTACCCCTACCCCAATCCCCATCCCAACACTTACCAATGATCAAAAACACTATAATCAAGAGAATCTCAGCTGCAGTTCTGGCAGCACTGCTGATTGCGTCAGGCCCTGTAACGATTTTTGCTGCTCAGGACGAAGCAATCGAAGATAATCCGGAAGAGATTATCGCCCCGGATCCGGAAACCGGCTACATCGATGTCCACAGAAGCGACTGGTTCTGCGACGCAATATTCTGGGCTGTTGAACACAACGTAGCCAGCGGAACCAGGGAATACTGCTTCTCTCCGGAAATGACCATTACAAGAGCTCAGGCTGTAACCATGTTCTGGAACTACAGCGGCAGACCGCAGGTTCAGAACCCCGCCGGCAGGTTCAGCGACGTAGCTGAAGGAAGCTGGTACGAAAACGCAGTTTCCTGGGCTGTCGATGCAAATGTTGCAGCAGGTACCGGTTCAGGAACATTTTCTCCGGATAAGCAGTGCAGCCGCGCAGAATTCATAACGCTGCTCTGGGCTTACTGCGGAGCAACGTACACAAACGGATTGTCCGACTTCGACGATGTTCCCAACGGCGCCTACTACAGGCAGGCAGCAGTATGGGCAGACA
>JAKSSQ010000167.1 GCA_024403005.1 Clostridia bacterium
ATGGCAAAGGCGTTGCACAGACTGTAATTTCAACGGTTCAGGACAGCTACTTTAAGCTTTCCATTTACTATTTCCTCACTCCCGACGGTGACCAAATCGACGGCAAGGGCGTAACTCCCAACATTACCGTCTACAACAACGCAGGAATGAGCGAAGAGGAAAGAGCTTCTATTATGAAGGGCCTCGCACCCATTACAGAAAGCATTAAGTACCACGCAGGCGACGCCGGCCGTACCGCTGACGGCGTTCAGCAGAGGCTCGGCTATATGGGCTACGACATCGACTGCACAGGCGTAATGGATGAAAAGACTGTGGAAGTCCTTAAGATCGTGCAGGGCGAAGCAGGTGCCTGCCCCTACGGCGGCCTGGATTACTGCACTCTCGGCATAGTTCAGCGCATGTTCGATGCGTTCATCAGCCCGAGGACCGAAGATCTGCAGCTTGCAAAGGCTTTAAGCGTGCTTTCCAGATAGGCTACGTATGTAACTTTCGCGGCGCCGCATTGTAATTCCAGCTATAACCATAAATGTAAAAATATGGTTGAACACAAAACCTTACTTTGGTACATTCTATCTAATCCCGTACTACTGGCGGGAGAACTGATTGCACACTATCAAGGAGACAAAGTATGGAAAGTGTTAAGTACAATGTTGTTCAGGAAGAATTATGCTGCGAAGAATCTGCCTATATCGGATATGGCGTATCTTACGTCGATGATTTTTCGGTCAAGGACGTTTCAACTGACAGAATTTACGTTGAAAAACTGGTAAAACTGCTCAATGAATGCGATCTTGCGCCGGAACATCTGCAGGATGTGCTGGAAGATTTTATACTCTAAAAAAATGTGCAGAAAGGGCCGGCGGTATATCATCGCCGGCCCTTTTATGATATAATTTTATGGTTAATAATTCATAAGCAGATATGCAATATCGACAGCGAGAGAAGGTGAAACAGTTGAAAATCGGTTTTGATCCGGAAATATATCTGGAAGAACAGTCAAAGTACATTTTAGAGAGAATTAATGGCAGACAGTGCGAACGTCTGTACCTTGAATTCGGCGGCAAGTTGGTTCACGATAAGCACGCAGCCCGCGTTCTTCCCGGATTCGACGAAAACGCAAAAGTTAAGCTGCTGGCCAAGATGAAGGACCACGCAGAAATTATCATCCCCATTTACGCTGGCGATATTATTGCTAATAAAACAAGAGCCGATTTCGGCATTACTTACGACCTGGAAGTTATGCGCATTATCGATACTTTCAGAAAGTACGAATTAAGCATCAACAGCGTTGTAATCACAAGATACGAAGACAATCCCGCAGTTAACCAGTTCATTACAAAGCTGGAAAGACGCGGAATCCGTACATATAAGCACTACTTCACAAAGGGTTATCCCACAGACATCGACACCATCGTTTCCGACGAAGGCTACGGCGCTAACCCCTATATCGAAGTAACAAAGCCGCTGGTTGTGGTCAACGGCCCCGGCCCCGGCTCCGGCAAACTGGCTACCTGCCTTAACCAGCTCTACCACGAAAACAAGAGAGGCGTAAACGCAAGATATGCCAAGTTCGAAACATTCCCGATCTGGAGCATTCCTCTCAAGCACCCTGTAAACATCGCATACGAAGCAGCTACAGTCGATCTTAAGGACGTTAACATGATCGACAGCTACCACCTTACAAAGTACGGTGAAATGGCTGTTAACTACAACAGAGACCTGGAAATGTTCCCCGTTGTTAAGAGAATTATCGAAAAGATTACCGGCAAGGAATCCGAATACAATTCTCCCACAGACATGGGTGTTAACCGCGCAGGTTTCGCTATCGTAGACGACGAAGTATGCAAGGAAGCAGGCTGCCAGGAAATTATCCGCCGCTACCTTATGGCATGCGTAGACTACAAGCGCGGTCTTATCGATGCTGAAGGCATGGAAAGAGCTAAGCTTCTCATGGACGAAGTCGGCAAGACCAAGGAAGACAGAAAGTGCGTGAAGCCAACTCTGGAATACGCAGAAGCCAAAAGAGCAACAGATCCTGAAAAGTACCAGAACATGGTTGCAATGGCTATGGAACTGCCCGACGGTACTATCGTTACAGGCCGCAGCTCCCGCAGAATGGTTGCAGGCGCAGCCCTCATCCTGAACGCAATCAAGCATCTGTGCAAGATGCCGGACGAAGCTCTGCTTATCTCTCCCGAAGTTCTTAAGACACTTCAGGACTTTAAGACAGACATTCTCAAGAAATATAAGTCTACTCTTACAGTAGAAGCAGTTCTGTCTGCGCTCACAATTCCTGCAACAGTTAATCCTTCCGCTGCAATGGCAGTAGAAAAGCTTCCGCTTCTGGCTGGCTGCAAGGCACACTGCACAGCTATTCTGTCCAAGGCAGACGAACAGATTTTCCACGATCTTAAGATCGACGCTACAAGCGAAGCTGAATTCAGCACAAACAACCTGTATCTGGGGTAAGACAGGCTGCTTGGAGGTATTTAATGAAGAGATCAATCGCCTTGCTGCTTTTGGCGGCACTGCTGGCGGCCGCGGTTCCCGCAGCTGCATTCGCAGCAGAAACGCCTATGCTGATAAGCACGCAGGAAACCGTAAAATACGGTTACAAAACAGAAACATATACGGAGATGGATCGTTCTTACAGAGAACAGGGGCTTACTGTAAAGATTTCGATTCCGTACTATCTGGGTACCATTAACGAGAAGATCGACACAAGGCTTGGGGAAGCCGAAAGCGACATACTCGTGCTCTATGTGCCCAGCAGCAAGTGGGACGGCAACAACTTCTACGGAGCTGTGTCCGCAACCCTCACTACCCGCGGAATTAAGGTCTACAGCGGCTCCGATTCCGTAGTTGCATGGAAGGATCTTTACAACTACGGCTTCCTGGACGTTAACGGCGGCCTCTATACTTTCGACGGGTCTTCCATGCAGATGCACTTTACTGCAGGCCCGGGGCTTTATACTGCTCTGGCTGCAATTCCTTTCGGAAGTACGGATTCCCCGTACACCCGCTACGAAGATGCCTACGCTGCAGCAGTAGAAAAGGGCGAAGAACTGGACTACGCAGCTGTCGGTGCGGACTTCATCCTTGTTCTGGACGACGAAACCATCGATACTTTCATGGAAAACGGCACTCTGGACAAGGTTTCCAGCTTTAAGTGGCCCGGTTTAAAGGAACTGCTCCTTAAGACCAGATACACCATGGAAGAAGGCAGCGCAGAAGGTCTGCAGAACTTCGAAACAAAGAACTTCTACCTTCGCGGACAGTTCCTGGACATGCCTTACCGCATCCAGAACTGGTACGATTCCTACGTTGCAAGGTGCTACAATCTTAACCTCATCAACGGTTATCCCGACGGCACATTCCGTCCGCAGGGCAACATTACCGTCGCAGAATGCCTGGCTATCGCCTGCGTAATGCACGATATCTACATCGGCGGCAACGGTCTGTTCCCGGCAGGTGCAAGCCCGTGGTACAACATGTACGTAAGCTACGCTCTTGCCAACGGAATAATAATGGAAGGTGACGTAGACGACTACAATGCGCCGGCTACCAGAGCTCAGGTTTCTTATATCTTTACCAATGCTCTGCCCGATGCGGTTTTCGCAGAAGTTAAGAACAGTTTCGAATTTACGGATGTAACAGGCGCAACACCTTACTTCAGCGGCATTTCCAAGCTCGCAAAGGCCGGAATTATCGGCGGCTATCCCGACGGCACTTTCCGCCCGGATAACTTCATTACCAGAGCAGAAGCCTGCGTTATCATGACGAACATCGTCGACGGAGATAAGCGCAAGTAGCTTTGGTTAAGGGTCTGGCGTGACCCAACGCATTCCGTTCAAAATTAAATGATTGGAAATTATTGTAAATAAAGTCTTGAAAATGGCAAAATTTACCATTATACTGTAATTGCTTCTTTGCCGGGACGCAGAGACAATTATGAAGAAGATTTTAGCAATTTCGCTGGCCATTACCATGCTGGCAGTTTCCGCTGTAAATGCAGCCGGTCCGTTTACCGATGTTCGGGAAACGGACTGGTTTTGTTATTATGCGCAGGAAGC
>JAKSSQ010000168.1 GCA_024403005.1 Clostridia bacterium
TGTCTTGGAATCGAGCCATTCGCCGTTAACACAATACTTTTTGCGTTCAACCATTGATATAACCTCCGAATAAATTTAACTACTTATTAATCAACACAATGATAGTGTCTAGTTTCTTCAGTTGTTAGATTACACTACTGTAATTCGCAAGTCAATATTATGTTCTATTATTAAATATTTAATTTTGTATTCATAATTTGAATTTTGATATGCTGAATTAATATTGACTTTTATAATACCCAAATGTATGATTTTACTTAAGAAAGACACTTCGGGAGTAAATAGTATGAATACAACAAAAAATCCAAGACAGACCAGCCAGTCTTCAATAAGGTTGCTGCATATAATAGAATGCCTCGCAGAAAACAGGACGCCCATGCGCCTGCAAGATTTAGCAGAGAAAGCCGGCATGACCCAATCAACCGTGCTCCGCTACCTGTATTCCATTACGGAAAGCTTAAACAGTCAGCTCAGCCTGCGCAGTATTACTTCGCCTTTCATGAACAAATTGGTTAGCCGCCTGTCTCTCGGAACCTGCCTGGTTGTAGGCCGTGATGGCGAATGCATGTACCTGGACTGCATAGAAAACCAGGATTTCTCTTCGCTGCAGAGAATCGGCAAGGCAGCTCCCATGCACGCTACAGGTTCCGGAAAGCTGCTGCTCTCCCAGTACAGCGATGCAGAACTGGAAGAATATATTAAAGCCAAAGGGCTGCCCCAGTACACAGATTATACGATTACCGACATGGAAACCTTAAAAGCAGTTCTGGCCAAGGTCCGCGAAAACGGCTACGCAATGGACGAACAGGAATGCGAACTTGGCCTGCGCTGCGTGTCCTTCCCTCTCCGCGACTACACGGGAAGCATAACTGCAGCTATAAGCGTGTTCGGCGACCTTAAAGGCATGAACGACGAGCGCCTGCAAAACGAAATAATCCCCATGGTTAAAGATGCCGCAGAATCGATTTCCGCAAGGCTCGGATATTCTAAGTAAAATAAAAGGACAGACTCGACAGAGTTTGTCCTTTTTGTATGTCCGGATATCTAATACTTTCATATTCGCCTCTTAGAGACCCATTGCCTTCATGCCGTCCAGAGTCTTCTGGATGAGAGTATCCAGATCCCAACCCAGCATTTCTGCACCCTGTTCGATAACTTCTCTGCTGCAGCCTGCTGCGAACTTCTTATCCTTGTACTTTTTCTTAACGGACTTGAGTTCCATGTCCTGGCAGGACTTGGAGGGGCGCATGAGAGCTGCCGCACCGATAAGGCCTGTAAGTTCATCGCAGGCGAAGAGGATCTTTTCCATCTGGCTTTCGGGCTTAAAGGGTGTGCCTGTAAGTCCCCAACCATGTGCGCAGATAGCGCGGACCATGTCCGGGTTAAAGTCCATAGCTTCCATCATTTCCTGTTCCTTAACGCAGTGCTGCTCGGGATATTCTTCGAAATCCAGGTCGTGGAGCATGCCTACTGCTGCCCAGAATTCAACGTTCTCGGGGTCAAACTCCTTTGCAAAGTTAGCCATTACGCCGGAAACGGTCTCCGCATGCTGGCGGTGGAACGGTTCCTGGTTGTGTTCTTCCATTAATTTTCTTGCCTCTTCCAGTGTGGGTGTAAACATTTTTAACTCCTATATATTAATTTATTCCATTACATCTTTAAGTGCGCCGTGAATGCCTACAACGGGCTTCATTCCGCCTTCGAAAACCTCTGCAACGTCCATCAGATAGTCGGTGATGGGCAGGTGCTGGGGACATACGGAAGCGCAGCCGCCGCACTGCAGGCACATGGAAGCCTTAGCGTGGCCGATGGAAGCCTTCTGGTATTCCGGCTCAACCTTCCACTTGTCGTCGGGCTTAATCTTGTATTCGTTGTAAAGCTTAAAGTATGTGGGGATGGGCATGTCAATCTGGCAGCCTGTAAGGCAGTAACCGCAGCCGGTGCAGGGAATTGCAACGGACTTGGTTATAATTCTGGCAGCCTTTGCGATTGCATTGGATTCAGCTTCCGTAAGAGGTTGGAGGTCTTCCAGATTTTCCTCGAGCTGCTCCATTGTGTTCATGCCGGAAAGGCAAACTGCAACTTCGGGGAGCTGCTGAACGAAACGCATGGCCCACTTGGAGGGGCTGATGCCCGGTGTGACCCCATCAAGAGCTTCCTTAGCCTTTTCGGGGATGTTTGCCAGAGTTCCGCCCTTTACCGGTTCCATAACCAGCACGGGAATTCCGAATTCCTTTGCAACTTCGAAGCACTTCCTGGACTGTACGGATTCGCTTTCCCAGTCCAGATAGTTAATCTGCAGCTGCACGTATTCCATGCCGGGCTGCTCGGTTAAAATTGTGCGAAGCAGCTTTGCATTGTCATGGAAGGAGAAGCCGATGTGCTTAACCTTGCCCTCTTCCTTAAGTTTTCTAATGTAGTCGAACTGGTGGAAGTTCTTAGCCTTTTCGTAGCCTTCTTCGTCGATTCCGTGGACCAGATAGAGGTCGAAATAGCCTGCGCCGGTGCGCTCCAGGCTTTCCTTAAAGAATCTTTCGTTATCATCTTCGGATTTTGCGGTGTATCCGGGGAGCTTGTCCGTAATCCATACGGATTCTCTCGGATGGCGCTCTATAACGGCCTTTTTAATTGCGTTTTCGCTTTCGCCGTCCAGATAAGTATAGGCGGTGTCGAAATAATTGTGGCCAGATGCGAGATACGCATCTACCATGCTGTTAAGCAGTTCGTAATCTGTGCTCTTTTCGTCTTCCGGGTTTAATCTGGGCAGACGAAGGAAACCAAAACCGAGTTTGTTCATAAGAAAATCTCCTAATATGCTTTATATATGGGCAATTTTTGCTTTAAAAAGCTCTGTACTGCTTGAATTCCAGCTGCTCGTAATCTGCCGGAATGTAGAGTCTGTCGGGGCCGATGCCTTCTGCATCTGCCATTTCGCGGAGCTGCTGTCTTGTTACCGTGCAGTGGTCGCAGCATTCCATGTGGATAGCTATTACCTTTGCTTCGGGGGCGTATTTGCAGAGCTCGATAACCTGCTTTGCATCCATAATAATAAGTTCGCCGTTCCACATTGCGCCGCCGGCGTGGACGATAATAACTTCCGGAGCGTAGGAATCGATAGTCTTTTTAACTTCGTCGCACCAGATTGTGTCGCCGGCCCAGTAAGTGGTGGGTTCACCGGCAGCCATGAATACTACGCCGCTGGCTTCGCCCATGTCGTCCAGGACTTCCGGGGAGCTTCCGTGCTTCGCGGGAACCCTCTGGATAGCTACGGTGTTTACGATGTCCGTGTCGAAGGGGCGGATCTTCTTAAAGAGCGCAAATTCCGGAGCGTGCTCTTCGCAGGGCTGGCAGTAAAGAGGTCTGTCCTTTTCCAGAGTGCGCATTGCAGCCTTGTCGAAGTGGTCGGAGTGCACGTGGGAAACGATGTAGCAGTCCACGCCGCTTTCCACCTGCCACATTCCGCAGGGCAGATCCACGATGGGACTGTGTTCCTTTCCTGCGTAGGACGGACCTGCGCCTTTAGCGGAAAGCATGGGGTCCAGCAGGAATCTTGTATTTCCGAAATCCAGTTTTCCTGTTGCGTTTCTAATAAGTCTATAGTTCATAAAATAATTTACCTCTTGAGTTTACCAGTCTGTAATGTCTTCGCTGCGGCTTCTCTTTCTGAATTCGGATGGAGTCATGCCGGTCTTAAGCTTGAACGCCCTGTTGTAGTTTGCAGTATTGTTGAAACCGTACTTTTTTGCGATGTCCAGAATGTTGTCGTCAGTCCTTTTAAGTGCGCTTCGAGACAGTTCTATGCGCTTGCTTATTATATAGTCAATAGGCGATGTACCGTTGAGTTTCT
>JAKSSQ010000169.1 GCA_024403005.1 Clostridia bacterium
CGAACGGCACGTACGGTGGTGTGAGAGGGGCTAGAAATTAGCCCCTACTCGATTTCATTTACTATAATTCTTCCTGAGCCATTACGATGCGTTCCGGAGTAATCGGCAGTTCTCTGTGCCATGCGCCTGTTGCACGGTAAATTGCGTGTGCAATGGCGGGGGCAGGAGTGTTGATTACGATTTCACCGATGGATTTTGCACCAAAGGGGCCTGTCGGTTCGTAGCTGTGTTCGAATTCTACGCGCAGCTTACCCATGTCGAGTCTTGTAGGAATCTTGTACTGCATGAAGGAAGATTCGATTAAGCGGTTATTCGAATCGTAGCTTACGTTTTCGAATAAGGTGTGGCCGATGCCCTGAACGATTCCGCCTTCAGCCTGGATTCTTGCGAGAGCCGGGTTGATGGGTATACCGCAGTCTACTACGGACATGTAGTCTATAACCTTTACTTCGCCTGTAAGCTTGTCGAGCTCGATTTCTACCATGCCTACCATAAACGGAGGAGGAGAAATGGGAGAAGTATTAGCTGCTGTAGCCTGCGGAGCAACAGCGTTAAAGATCTGAGACTTAGCTCCGACTTCTGCGATGGAAACGATCTGGTTGGAATCAGCCTTCTTAAACTCGCCGTTTTCGAACACTACTTCTTCTTCGCTGCAGTTCATTATTCCTGCGGCAATTGCGGTCATGCGTTCCTTGAGCTCCATGCATGCGTTTTCTACAGCCTTACCTGTCAGGTAAGTTGTGGAGGATGCGTAGGAACCGGAGTCGTAGGGGGATGCATCTGTATCTGCTCCGAATACTGTAACGTCTTCTATGGAGCAATCCATGCATTCTGCAACGATCTGTGCCAGCACGGTATCGCAGCCGGTACCCATGTCCGCAGCACCGATCATAAGGGTGTAAGTTCCGTCGTCGTTGAGCTTTACTGTGGCTCCGCCAACGTCTACGAAGGAAATGGATGAACCCTGCATTGCCATGGCTACGCCGGCAGCGCGAACCTTACCATTGCCCATATCTCTAACCGGATATCTCTTATCCCAGTCGAAGATTTCCTTGCAGCGGGCGAGGCACTTGTCCAATGCGCAGGCATTGGCTGTTTCGTCGTAATATGCGGGCATCTGCATGCCTTCTCTTACCATGTTCATTTCGCGGATCTTTGTCGGATCCATGTGAAGCATTTCAGCTAATTCGTTAACTGCGGATTCAACTGCGAAGAGGCCCTGAGTTGCACCGTAGCCGCGGTATGCGCCTGCAGCCATGGTATTTGTGTAAACTACATCGTAGTTGAAGCGGTGTGCTTCCAGGCTTCCTGTGTAAAGAGGAATGGACTTGTGTCCGGAAAGGCCTACAGTTGTGGGGCCGTGTTCGCCGTAAGCACCGGTGTTGGAAATTGTGTAGAGGTCTAAAACGCGAATCTTACCGTCTTTGTTTGCACCGAGCTTAACTCTGACCTGCATTTCGTGGCGGGGAGAACCTGCAATCTGAGATTCTTCGCGTGTGAAGGTAATCATGGCAGGCTTGCCGGTCTTCATTGTTACGAAAGCGGGGTAAACTTCGCTGATAGATGTCTGCTTTGCACCGAATCCGCCGCCGATACGGGGCTTTTCTACGCGGATCATGTTCTTGGGAATGCCTAAAGCATTGGAAAGAATTCTGCGCACGTGGAAAACAATCTGAGTGGAAGATATTACGTGCAAACGACCGTATCTGTCGATATCTGTATAAGTTCTGAAGGTTTCCATCATGGCCTGGTTAAAAGCCTTTGTATGGTAAGTCCTGTCGAGAACGATTTCGCAGTCTGCCATTACAGCGTCTACATCGCCGTGTTCGCTGTTTTCGCTGGCAATTAAGTTGCGGTTCTTGTCTCCGCCGACTTCAACTAAGGACTTCCAGTTGTCTTCGGGGTGAACCAATATCTTATTATCCTTAGCTGTTCTGAAATCCAGTACAGCTTCCAGAACTTCGTACTTAACCTTTATTAACTTAAGAGCCTTGAGTGCTGCCTTTTCGTTTTCTGCTGCAACTATAGCGACAACATCGCCGACGCAGCGCACATGGCGGTCAATAATGAGTCTGTCGTAAGGGGAAAGCTCCGGATAAGTCTGGCCTGCGTTGGAGTAGCGTTCCTGAGGCACGTCTTCCCATGTGTAGATATCAACTACACCCGGTACTCGCTTAGCTATAGAGGTATCGATGGATTCAACCATAGCGTTGGCGTGGGGGCTTCTGAGCAGCTTAACTACGAGAGTATTGTCCGGTACTATGTCTGCAGTATATACAGGCTTACCTAAAAGGAGCTGCATGGAGTCCTTTTTTCTTACGGATTTATTTATAGCTTTATAGTCTTTATGTTCCATAGTCGTCTTCCTTACTTAGCGCTGCGGCTGTCTAAAAAGGCTCTTATGCCTCTAAGCTGTCCTTCGTATCCGCTGCATCTGCATAGATTTCCGGAAAGGAACTGTCTTATTTCGTCGTCTGTGGGGTCCGGGTTTTCGCGAAGAAGTGCAATTGTGTTCATTACGAAGCCCGGGTTGCAGAAACCGCACTGCTCTGCGCCCTGGTCTGCTATAAAGCCGATAAATTCTTTGGCTTCTTCCTGCAGTCCTTCGAGGGTTGTAATCTTGTGACCCCCTGCACGAGCTGCCAGCATGGAGCAGGAGAGAACAGGTGTTTCGTCGAAGAATACTGTGCATAAACCGCAGTTGGAAGTTTCGCAGCCGCACTTTACGCTTAAGCAGTCGTGTTCTCTTAAAAAGTCGAAGAGCGTCTGGTCCGGATTGATGGTTTCTGTAATCTTTTTACCGTTTAATGTGAGTGTTAATTCCATTACTTCAATCCTCCCAGTCTGGCTAAGTTTCTTTCGGTAAGGACTTTTACGAGTCTGCTTCTGTAAGCTGCGCTGCCTCTGCTGTTGCTTCCTGTTGGAACTGCCTTGCTTAATGCCTTTGCAAATTCAGCTGCGCTTTCCTCTGTAATTCCGGAAGCTAAAATGCCCTGTTCGTCTTTATAGAGGCGTGCTTTGCCCGGTCTTGCGCCGATGGCAAATCTGTATTCGCCGTCTACTACGCTTGCTGCGCAGGTTAGCACGGGGAAGTCTGTGCTCTGGATGCGGACTGCATCGTAAACGCACTTGCAGGCTGTTTTCTTTACGATAATGCTTACGATAAGGTCCTTATCGTACTTCATCTTAGCAAAATCGCTTAAGGAAACTATTCCGCCCTTGTAGAGTTCTACATAGGTGTCGAGGGCCAGGAATACGGTAAGAACATCTGAGAAGCCAAATCTGCTCCAGATGCTTCCGCCTATTGTTGCCATGTTTCTGAACTGAACGCCGACGATGTCCTTAAGCGCATCGCGAACTGCATTGCCTGTGTATTCGTTAAGGCTTTCGCAGGTTTCGAGGCTTCTTAAGGTAACCATTGCGCCGATTTTAAACTGAGTATCGTCTTCCTCGATTTTGTCGAGCCCAAGGCCGGAAAGATCTATTACTGTGTTGTAACTTGCACGGCTGAGTCTTTTCCAGAGCATTCCGCCGATAATCTTGCTGCTTTTAGCCTGATTAAGCTGGTATGCTTCTTCGATGCTTGCCGCTTTTACATAATTTTGAAAGCTAATCATTTATCGCTCCTGTAGGTGAAATATTGTAAACTTCCTATTTATATATTGTAACAAATTTGCAGGGCATTTTAAATCGAAAAAAGACCCCGAATCTCTCCGGGGTCTCTTTAAATCTTAATATTAGCAGGTATTTTGCCAAATACACAGGCTATCCGAGCACCGGGCCTTCGTTTGCTTTGACTGGATCGTTCTTCTGGCGTTCC
>JAKSSQ010000017.1 GCA_024403005.1 Clostridia bacterium
CTCTCGCAGATTTCGTCGATCAGATCGCAAATCCGCATGCCATCGTTGGTTACGATCATGGCAACGTTACCCTTGTTGAGGCCAAGCATAATGCGGTCCAGAACCACAGAATATACGAATTCGATAATAATTCCATAGATAATCGCATCGAAATTGCCGAAAATAAAGTAAGTTGCAGCGAGAACCACGCCGCCGAGTACGATGCTTATCGTGCCGGAATTAATGTACGGGAATTTCTTCTGGATAAGGATGAGCACCAGGTCCATGCCGCCGGTGGAAGAGCCTCTCATGAATACCAGAGCACTTCCTGCTCCGCAGAGCACACCTGAAAGCAGCGCAGCAACCAGTTTTTCGCCGCTGTAAACCGGGAACATAGGAGCAAGGTAGTCCATCATTACCGTAAGGATAAGGGTGCAGCGTATGGTTTTAAGCATAAAACGCTTGCCAATCTTGAATATTCCGATAATCATAAGCGGAATGTTTATAATCAGGTTCATGATACCCATCTTAATTCCGAACAGACGGTAGATTATCATAGTTATACCTGCGACGCCTGTTAGAGGAAATTCTGCCATAAGCGCGACGTTATAAGCACCTGCAGCAAACAGAGCGCAGCCTGCAAGTTCATAAAGGCAGTCAACTGCGATGCGGTTTAAATTTTTGTTCATACACATTACCTCCTTCTATAGAAAAAAGAACCTTACGCACGGTTAAATACGCAAGGTTCTCTGTTTAATCTGTTATATTTCGGTCCGGTCTGACCCAATTCGCTGCTCCTGCAGCGAAGCCATGGCAAAGGCCAGACTGTCTGCAATATCGGTGGCCATAAGGCCGTCCTCGCCGAGCTTTGCGGCGGCAATATCGCCAGCAAGTCCATGGAGATAAACTCCGCAGACCGCAGCAGCTTTTCCGCTGTGCAGCCTTCCCGCCAGTGCAGCCGATGCACCTGTCAAAGCGTCTCCGCTGCCGCCGGTAGCCATACCCGGATTACCTGTCGTATTCATATATATTTCGTTTTCCGAGCATACCAGAGTACCTGCGCCCTTAAGAACTGCTGTGCAGGGCTTTCCAAGCACATCTGCCAGTTTCTTAACGGATTCGCATCGCTGGTCGTTAATTTCCTGCACGCTCACGCCAAGAAGCCTTGCAGCTTCGCCTGCATGGGGCGTAATTACAATGTCTGCAGAAGAATTTTCGGGTTTAAGTCCGAACTTTGCAATGCAGTTTAAAGCGTCCGCATCCAGAACCAGCGGGCCGCCATAGCAGTCCATGAGTTTTTTTACAAACTCCCCGACTTCTTCGGATACACCGATTCCGGGGCCTGCAGCTACTGCATCGTAGATGGAAAGAGCTTCTGCCAGTTCTTCGCAGTTCATAGCCATAAGAGCGTCTCTGTCTACGCAGGTTGCTTCGGGCACTCCTGCGTGAACCACTGCAAACAGATCTCTGCTGCAGGCAACAGAAACAAGGCCTGCTCCGCAGCGGAATGCAGCCCTGGCGCAGATTACTGCAGCGCCCATCATGCCCTCTTTTCCTGCCGCAATTAAAATGCGGCCGAAGTCACCCTTATGGGCATCGGCTTTGCGTTTTCCGATATGCTGTTTTACCAGATCTGCGGTGATGGTAATCATAAGCTGTCTTTCCAAACTTTGTAGTTCCGATACAAAAATAACGGCAGAATTGCCTCCGCCGTTATTATATCACAGTTAAATTTAAAGCGTAACCCCGCTATCTTTCTTCTCTGAAGTAAGGCAGGCCCAGGCTTGCGGGCGGCTGGTCTTCCTTCTTCTGGCGAAGAGATACGATAACCAGTACAACTGCGGTTACGATATAGGGGATAATCTTGTAAATCTGGGACGGGATGAACGCAATAGGTACACGGATGTACATAATCATAAGGCCGCCGAAGAGGATGGAGCCCCAGATTGCGTTCAGCGGCTTCCACAGGCAGAAGATTACCAGAGCTACGGCAATCCAGCCTTCGCCAGCCAGACCTGTGTGGTTCCAAACTGTGCCTGCGATGGTCATTGTGTAAACCATGCCGCCGACTGCGGAAATTCCGCCGCCCAGAACTGTTGCGAAGTACTTGTAGCGTGTAACGTTAATGCCTGCTGCGTCCGCAGTGGAGGGAGATTCGCCTACAGCCTTAAGATAGAGGCCTTTGCGTGTCTTAGCCATAATGTAAGCCATTACAGCTGCAATAACGATACCGATGTATACGAAGATGTTGTAGCTGAAGAGCAGCGGTCCGATTACGGGGATTTCCTGCATGGCCTTGGGGAATACGCCATCTGCGAATACAACCTTTAAACCGTTGGAAATTGCAACGTTTCCGCCGACCTTAATACGCATTTGTTCACCGACGAACTGGCCGAGACCTGTACCGAAGATGGTAAGTGCAAGACCTGTAACGTTCTGGTTAGCGCGGAGCGTAATGGTAAGGAAGCTGAAGATAAGGGAGCCAGCCATGCCTGCCAGCAGAGAGCAGAGAATTGCGATCATGATAGCGACAAATGCGTTTGCACCAGCGCCTGCAGCTCTGTCGTAGTAGAAAACGCCCATAAGACCGAAGGCGCCGCCCATGTACATGAGGCCTTCTACGCCCAGGTTCAAGCTTCCGGATTTTTCTGTAAGAATTTCGCCGGATGTACCGAAAAGAAGCGGAGTTCCGTTAAGAACTGCAGCTCTTATTAAAGCAATAATATTAATATTCATTTAAGCTGCCTCCTTTCCGTTCTTTGCCTGTTTATCTCTGAAGATAAGTCTGTAATTAATAAAGAATTCGCAGCCCAGCATGCAGAGCAGGATAATGCCTGTAATGATGTCGGAAATGGATGCGGGGATGGAAAGTGTCGTCTGCAGACCGCTTGCGCCCTTGGACAGAACTGCCAGCAGGAAGGAAATTGCAACCATTGCGAAGGGGTTCAGCTGAGCCAGCCAGCATACGGTAATAGCTGTGAAGCCAACGCCGCCGGCTACACCGGACTGGAGAGTCTGGTTAACGCCGCTTGCTGTCATGAAGCCAACCAGGCCGCAGATTGCACCGGAAAGAGCCGCTGTGCGGACAGTAACCTTAAGGATGTTCATGCCTGCGTATCTTGCGGTGTTTTCGGATTCACCGAGTACTGCAATTTCGTAGCCGTGCTTTGTGTAGTTCATGTAGACAAACATGAACGCAACCAGCAGAAGCACGATTACCCAGCCGCAATGTACTCCGAAGAGCTTGGGAAGTACGGCTTTCTTATCGAACATGGGGATAATCTGAGAACCGGGCTTGCCTTCCCACGGGCCGCCCTGAAGCCATGCGACGATACCGATGGCTATGTAGTTCATCATGAGTGTAAACAGTGTTTCGTTTGTGCCCCAGCGGGATTTAAAGATTGCGGGAATTGCAGACCATAAACCGCCGAATACCAGGGAAGCGATGCCCATAACCAGCAGAAGAACTGCGGAAGGCATCTTGGAATACCAGTTTAAAGCGAAGTAGGTTGCAGCCATGGCGCCCATGGTAATCTGGCCTTCTGCGCCGATGTTCCAGTAGCGCATTCTGAAGCAGGGAGCCAGAGCAAGGCCTGTGCCAAGCAGAGGAATTGCATTCTTTACAACCTGCTTAATGCCGGATTTCTTGCCTAAGGAAGAAGTAATCATTACTCCGTAAGCCTTAATGGGGTTTGCACCTGCGATTACGAAGATAATCATGCCCAGCAGGATAGCTACAGCGAAAGCTGCAATGCGTACGGTCCAGATGCGCTTTTTAGAGGCATCTTCCCTTTTAGCGATGCGGATGAAAGGTGTCTTTTCGTTCATTTAGTTTTCCTCCTTTCCGCCGACGCTGGTCATGAGAAGACCGATTTCTTCTTTTGTTGTGGTTCTCGCATCTACGATGCCGGAAACTTCGCCGCCGCAGAGAACGAGAATTCTGTCGCAGAGCTGGAGCAGTACGTCCAGATCTTCGCCTACGAATACAACGGCTGTGCCTTTTTCCTTCTGCTCGCACATAAGGTCGTAAATTACGTAGGATGTGTTGATATCGAGACCTCTTACAGCGTAAGCGCTCATGAGTACGGAAGGAGATGTTGCGATTTCGCGTCCTACCAGAACCTTCTGAACGTTGCCGCCGGAGAGTTTTCTTACGGGGTAATCGATGTGGGGAGTCTTAACTTCCAGGAATTCGAATACATCAGCTGCAAGCTTTTCGGGGCCTTTGCGGTCAATGAAGGGGCCTTTGCCCTTATTCCAGGAACGGAGCATCATGTTGCCAGTCATGCCCATGCCGCCTACAAGGCCCATGCCCAGACGGTCTTCGGGAACGAAGGCTAAAGCTACGCCGGCTTCCTTAATCTTCATGGGAGACAGGCCGACCAGTTCTGCCGGTTCCTTGCCTTCCGGTGTATATATGATAGATCCGCTATCGATTTTGTTCAGACCTGCAACTGCTTCCAGAAGTTCTTTCTGGCCGGAGCCTGCAATGCCTGCGATTCCCAGGATTTCGCCGCCGTTTGCAACGAAGGATACGTTGTTGAGCTTTACAACGCCGTCGCTGTTTCTGCATGTAAGGTTGGAAATTGTAAGTCTGGGAACCGGGTTAACCGGATCTTTTCTTGCGATGTCAAGTTCTACAGCTCTGCCAACCATCATTTCGGTGAGCTGCTGGGGATTTGTTTCCGAAGTTTTAACGGTTGCAATGTGTTCACCCTTGCGGAGAACTGCAACTACGTCGGAAATTTCCATAACTTCGTTGAGTTTATGGGTGATGATAATGATGGCCTTTCCGTCTTCCTTCATGGTCTTCATGATGGAGAAGAGCTTGGAAGTTTCCTGCGGAGTAAGAACGGCCGTGGGCTCATCCAGAATAAGCGTGTTAGCGCCTCTGTAGAGGACCTTTATGATTTCTACTGTCTGCTTTTCGGAAACGGACATGTCGTAGATTTTCTTTGCGGGGTCGATGTCGAAACCGTACTTGTTGCAGATTTCGGTAACCTTTGCAGCTACGTCCTTAAGGTCGTACTTGCCTTCGTTAATGCCCAGGGCTACGTTTTCTGCTGCGGTGAACACATCAATCAGCTTAAAGTGCTGGTGAATCATGCCGACACCGTTGTCGAAGGCATCCTTCGGCGAAAGTATGGACACGGGCTTTCCGTCTACATAAATCTGGCCTTCGTCGGGCATGTAAATGCCGGCGAGCATGTTCATGAGTGTAGTCTTGCCGGAACCGTTTTCGCCCAGCAGGGACATAATCGTTCCCTTATCTACGTAGAGGTCTACATTGTTGTTGGCAGTTACGCTGCCGAAACGCTTTGTAATCCCTCTGAATTCTATTGCATGGTTTTCCATCGTTCCTCCGGGAAAAGCAAACATACATGCGGTTTAAATACCGCGGACAAAATAATAACTCAAATATTATTATAGCTGAATAAAATAAGGGCACGCAAGTACGTTACGTGCCCTTTTTACTGCCTTAAACAGGCTTGTTTTTAATTAGTAGGATTCGTTTACAAGTGTGATTCCGTCGATTCTTTCAGCGAATGCGGGAGCAGACTTGAAGTAAGATTCGTGGTATACGCCATCGAATACTGCGTCAAATCCTTCGTCGGGTGCGAAGTCGCAGTCCATGTCAACGAGGCTGGATGTGAGTTCAGCGCCGTTTACTGTGAATGTGGATGTATCGAATACGTTGAGTTCACCGCTCTTAATCTTAGCAGCTGCTGCGTCGATAGCTTCCTGTGTGCCTTCTGCAGCGATTGCTGTGTTGAGTTCTGTGAGCTTTACATCGCCGTCTGCAAGACCGTGGCCCATGTAGTCAGCATCTACCTTGCCGCCGCCTACGATAGTTTCGATAACGTAAACCATGTAGTTTGTCCAGTCGATTCTGGAGGAGATGATGGATGCTTCGGGAGCAACGTCGCTCATGCCGATGTTGTAACCAACGTGGTAAACGCCATTAGACTGAGCTGTTGTAGCGGGTGTTGTGGAGTCGGAGTGCTGAGAAACGATTACAGCGCCTCTGTCGATGAGGTCCTGAGCTGTAGCAGCTTCCAGAGTGGGGTCACCCCAGGAACCGATGAATTCTACGAGCATTGTAGCTGCGGGGCAAATGCTCTTTGCGCCGAGGAAGAATGCTGTGTAGCCGGAGAGTACTTCTGCATATGTGTAAGCGCCTACATAGCCGATTACAGCTTCTGCTTCTGTGATTTCGCCGTTGTCGATCATTTCCTGAAGCTTGCAGCCAGCAGCAACGCCTGCCAGGTATCTGCCTTCATAGATGGAGGGGAATGTGTTAACTGTGTTGTCCAGATCGTCGCTCTTGGAGCCTTCGTTTGTCATACCAACGAATACTGTATCGGGATAATCAGCTGCTACTGTGAGCATAGCGGGTTCCTGACCATAGGAGTTGAGGAATACTGCGATGCAGCCTGCATCTGCCAGTTCTTCGCAGTCAACTGCAACGGGGTCTCCTTCGGGATGGTTGTATGTGTATGTCCATTCGATGTTGATGCCCTTAGCAGCGAGAGCTTCCTTAGCAGCGTCTGCAGCCATGTAGAAATTTCTGTCGTATGCTGCGTTGTCATCGCCGATGCAAACCATACCTACCTTGTATGTTTCTGCGTCATCGGAGGGAGCAGCGGGTTCAGTTGTACCACCGCAAGCAGCAAGTGCGAATACCATTGCCATTGCGAGGAGTACTGCAAGTACCTTTTTCATTTCGTCTTACCTCTTTACTTAACAATTTAACAAACAAAAATACATGCTCGGAAGCGAGCACAAATTAATTATACGGCTTTAAGATTTAATGTAAATATGGCGCTGATTAAAATATGAATTTTCTGTGAAGCAATAAAAAAATGTTCGGTGGAGTCCGAACATTTTTCAAGGCTAACATATTAATCATTCACAACTATTTGTAGAGTTCTTCGTTGAGCTCAATGGTAAAGGGAGCGGCTGTATCGTGGAGAATAAGCAGGGGCACATAGTCCTCGATCTTCTTATTTTCCTTGCCGCCTGCAACTATAACCACGCCGGTCGCAACTGCTTTTGCGTCGAATTCGTTCAGGATATTGTAGATGCCGGTCATGGAGCCGCCGCCGCGCATGAAGTCGTCGATTACGATGGCTCTGCAGTCCTTGTCGATGCCCTTCTTGGAGATGCTCATCTGCTGGATTCTGCTGGCGGAGCCGGAAAAGTAGTTGATACTTATGGTTGACCCCTCGGACACCTTGCTCTCGTGGCGGATTACCGCAAGGGGCAGATTAAGCAGTTCTGCAGTGAACAGAGCGGTTCCGATGCCTTTTGTTTCAACGGTTACGACCATGTCCGCATCGATGCTTGCAAATCTCTTTGCAAAGATCCTCGCAGCGCCTTTGGCGAACTTCGGGTCGAACATGATGTCGGAAGTATAGAGGAAACCTCCGCCGATGGCTCTGTCCGGTTCCAGGAGCTTGTCGCGAAGCTGTAGGAGAACTTCTTTTGTCTCTTCTGCGGAAATATAGGGCACGTAGCGCACGCCGCCCTTAGCTCCGGAAGTGGTTTCCAGGTAGCCGTAGCCGGATTCGTCTATGGTTTCCCGGACCATCTTAATGTCTTCGCTTATGCTGGATTTAGCGCATTCAAACTTATCGGCAAAGTAGCCAAGGGAAAAGTCTTTATTGGGGTTTTCTGTAAGTATATGCGTTATTGCGCATATTCTCTGAACTTTCTTCATTATTCAGTATAGCCAAACTCGATTTTGCCGTCTTTAAAAGCTGTAATGTGTGCAAGGGATACTACTCTTAAACCCTTTTCTTCCAGGAGAGCTCTGCCGCCCTGGAATTCCTTTTCGATTACGATGCCTACGCCTACGCATTCTGCACCGGCCTGTTCGACAAGATCCAGAAGTCCCAGAGATGCTGCGCCGGAAGCGAGGAAATCGTCTACGATTAAGATTTTTTCACCGGGCTGCAGGTATTTGCGGGAAACGCGGATCGGGTTAACTACTTCCTTGGTAAAGGAGCGAACCATAGCGGTGTAATCTTCGCCGATGTCTGTGTTGGGCTTGGCCTTCTTAGCGAAAAGAAGAGGCAGGTTGCCCAGGTACTTAGCTGTAGCGTAAGCTGCGGGAAGGCCTGAAGTTTCAACGGTTAAAACCTTTGTAGCACCGCTGTCCTTAAAGATTCTGGCCAGTTCCATACCCATTTCGTCGGTGAGCTCTACATCTATCTGGAAGTTGATGAAAGAGTCCACCTTAAGGATTCTGTCTTCGATAAGTACACCGTCTTTTAAAATTCTTTCTTCGAGTTTTTTCATTTTCTGCTCCTGAACAGGGAAATAGTAAGTGTATGATAAGTGTTTTGATTTTATATATTCTTTGATTATAGCATTACAAATGGCAGGTTGCTACAGGTATATTTACCAGGCACCGCCGCCACCGCCGCCTCCACCGCCGCCGGAATATCCGCCGTGGGAAGAGCTGTGGCCGCCGCTGTAGCTGCTGCTGCCGGAAGAGGAATGGTAGCTTCCGCCCCAGCTTGAACCACCGCCGGAAGAAGGATAGGACCTTGGAGCCGATTCGATACCCTTCGCAGTTACGTGTTCATAGCTGTACATAAACGGGGAAATGCTCATGTGGCTGCCACCGTACCAGCTTGGTTCTTCGAGAGCTATGCCTTCAAAATTATTTATCCATTTATCCGTAAGGCCGAATACGTATGCGTAAGGAAGGATTTTGTAGAAATACTGGGGGTCATCCTCCACCAGCTTGTTTATGCGGTCCAGTTCAGCCTTTTCGATAAAGTCCTTAAAGCCGTTGATGCGGGCTCTTAAAATCGCTCCGCGCATGGTCGGTTTTGCCATGTTAAACATCATGACCAGCGTGAGTATGCCCATAATTACGCATACTGCAGGCACAATGTAATGGATATACATCCGGTTAGTGTGCATATATACAGATGCACCGGCCATCATAAAGCATATTCCAAGGGGCAGGCAGCCGAAGCATCCGGCCTTCGTGCGTTCTTTTTCCATGAGCACGCTGCTGCCGTCCTTGTTAAGGTAAATCTTTTCTACATTAGCTCTGGATTCTGCGAAGCTGTCGCCGAAACCGGAAGGCAATTTGGAAATAGAGACAGTATTATTATTTTTAAAGAAGGCGTTGAACAACTCCTTCTGGTATTTTGGGGCACTATCCGGCAGTTTTTTAAGCTTTTTCAGCACCATGTCGCCCCGGTCTTCTTTAATTTCGATATATCCTTCGGAGGCAAACCAGAGAGGCATTGCAACGATGCCCTTAGTGCTCTCCTTGTTATCCATAACGTAGTCTACTTCTGCTGGAGTCATGCCGTCGGGAGGATAGAATTCCACAGTCTGGACAGGGGTCGGGTCTTTGCCCTTAACACGCCAGATTAAGTAGTAAATGAATACCCAGAAGCCTGCAATTCCTACGGAAAGGAGGCCTGCACCGCCGTCGTCGCGGGGGTTCACCCAGTAGCCTTCGGGCAGAACTACGCGGACAGTAAGACCTTCCCCTGTTTCCAGAGGTCTGTCGCACCATGCGTATAAAGCCAGGTCCTCTTCTTCCCAGTTCTTTGTGCAGTCTGCTTCGTTTCCGCTGCCTACAGGGCCTGCGATAACATCTACAGGATAATCTGCGATGCTGGACGGGAAAGTAATCTTGCATGCAGCCGTGCCGATTTCAGTCTCCCAGTACATGGGCACAACGTTCCAGTAGAACTGGTCCAGATTCGGATCGTTATCTGCGTACATCTCCACGTCGTATTCCAGCCAGAAAACCTGTTCTCCGTCCAGAAGAACGTCTGCACTGCCGATTCGCACCATAACGCTGTCACTGTAGCTGGTTTCATCGGTATAAACCTCGTACTCTCCGCACTTGAAGTTCTTGAGGCTGTAGTACATTTCGCCTTCTACGACTTCGCCGTCCTTTTCGTAGTAGCACTTGCCTGTCTTATAGACATAGCGATAAATGCCGTGGCCGGGTTCCGAAAAGTTGACCTCAATGCGCTCCATTATGTGCATGGAGCCGTTTTCTTCCAGGTCGATGTAGGTGTAGAACTTAGGCGTCGTGTAATTAACTGCAAATACAGAAGACGCACTGCAAAGGATAATTACAAGGCATGCTAATAAAGATATGAATTTTTTCACGGGCGTCTCCTTTCCATAAATCTAAAATTCTGCTACCAGGCGCCGCCGCCACCGCCGCCTCCGCCGCCTCCGGAGACGCCGCCGGAAGAACCGCCGCTGCTGCTGCTCGCATGAGCGGCCATTGCAGCCGTATGTGCCTGAACGATTTCCCTGCTGATGGAATTCTGGAATGTATTGCAGAAGATCATGGGGTGGGTCATGTAATACGGGTCGCCGTAATACCAGTCGGGAGCCTTTAAGCTTATTGCCTCGAAGTGCTTGGCCCACTTATCCGTAAGTCCGAATACGTATGCATAGGGCAGAATATTGTAGAAATATTCCGGATCCTGCTCTACTAAAGCGTTGATTTTGTCCAGTTCTGCCTTTTTAATGAATTCGCGGAAGCCCAGGATTCTTCCAAGCATTCTGGTGCGGTAAGCTGTGGGCTTGAGCATCTTTAACATAAAGAATCCGCAGACAAAGAGAACTACGATGCAGTAGCCGAGTATTCCATCCAGAAGGCTGTCCTTAAGATGCAGAACACCTACGGGAATAAGCATGGAGAAGAACAGAATCAGCAATATTAAAAGGCTCACGGTTAAAGCGACTATGCTGCTGGGTTCAACAGTTGCCTTATCTGCCTCAAATTCACTCTTAAGAAGAGTTCTGGAATCTTCGAAATCGTCGCCGAAATCGTCCGGAAGATATTTATCATTCATAAATACCTGGTCTCCTTCTGCGAACAGACCGTCGAAGAGCACTGTCTGGTAAGCCGGTGCGGAAGGTTCCAGGTCTCTTAACTTTTCCAGTTCGATTTCCGGAGTTTCCTTGCCTCTTAAGCTTTTCTTAACACCTACCTGGTTTATCTTAAGGTAGCCCTCGGAAGCAAACCAGAGGACCATGGATACTATATCCTTTTCGTCCGCTCTATTGTCCAGAAGGTAGCCCATTTCCGCAGGGGTAATATTATCCGGCGGATAGAATTCTACTGTTCTTACAATCTTGCCGTCTTTGCCGAACTTAAAGAACAGAACTGCAATTACGGAAGCCAGCAGAGTATATAAAGCTGCATAAGCATAGCCGAAGGGAGTATCGTTCTTAACGCCTTGCCAGTAGCCTTCGGGCAGAAGAACGGCCAGAGTCATGCCGTAGCCGTAGCCGACGTAGCCTTCTGCTTCGCCTTCGATGGTATTTCCGTTAACTGCAAAGTTTGTGGTGCTTTCGCCTCCGCCTACTTCACCTTCGATAAGATCTACTTTAGAGTGGTCGAATTCCTTAGGCATGACGACGCGGAAACCGGTCTTCTCTATGTCTGTTTCCCAGTATGATGGGGTCACATTCCAGTAGAGATAGTCCTTATCGTCCATGTCGTCGCCGTACATTACAACGTCGTATTCGATGTCGTAGCGATGGGGGCCTGTTACGAGCCTGTCAGCATCGCCGATGCGGATCTGCACGTAGCCGTCTTCGCTGGTTACATCCACTTCTTCGCCGCGGCACTTAATGTGCTTAATTGCGTAGACCATTTCGTGGGGAACAACTTCACCGTCTTCGTACATGTAACTGTACCCGGAGGTGTAGATGTACCTGTAGATGCCGTGAGCCGGACTTTCGAAGTTTACGTCGATGGTCTCGGTGATGTGCATGGACGAATTTTCCTTAACCTGAATATCGGTAAAGAAGCTGTCCGTTGTGTAGCTTATTGCAGATGCAAAACACGTGCTGCATGTTATTAAAAAAATGCACAAAAGGCACGCAAAAACGTGCCTCTTATTTCTCTTATTCATATTGTACCTAGAACTTAACTTCAACATTCTGTCTCTGGGAATATTCGTCGATTTCGTACATGTACTGCTTTGTAAAGCCGAAGCTTGTAGCGAAAAGTGCGCCGGGGAACTGCTGAATCTTTGTGTTGAATTCTCTTACAACTGCGTTGTAGTACTTGCGTGCGTTCGCAATATTGTCTTCCTGGCCCTTGAGCTGGCGCTGGAGTTCTTCGAAGTTTTCGTTGGCTCTCAGCTGGGGATAGCTTTCGGACAGAGCAAACAGCTTGCCGAGTGCGGATTCCAGAGCCTTGTCGCCGTCGATCTTTTCTTCGTTTGTTCTTGCGCCGAGGGCTTTAGCTCTGGCATTAATAACGTTTTCCAGAACTGTTGATTCGTGTTCAGCGTAGCCCTTAACGGTGTTTACCAGGTTGGGGATGAGGTCGTATCTCTGCTTAAGATATACATCCATTGTAGAGAAAGCTTCTTCGATCTGGTTGCGGAGCTTAATGCATCCGTTGTAGAAGCTCATTACATAGAGTGCTGCGAGAACGACGATGACGAGAATAATAATGAGTATCATATTTCCTCCTTTACCACACGATGGGTGTTTGTCCTGTTTTTTCGAGGATTTCGTTGGCTCTGCGGAAGTGGCCGCAGCCGAAGAAACCGTTATATGCCGATAAGGGGCTCGGATGAGCCGCCTGGAGCACGTAGTGATTCGGGTTCTTTATAAGAGCCGCTTTGGACCTTGCGTTGGCGCCCCAGAGAAGGAACACCACGGGCTTTTCCCGCTGGTCCAGCAGGGTTATAACCTTGTCCGTAAAGATTTCCCAGCCCTTGCCCTTGTGGGAGTTTGCAGCGTGGGCTCTTACGGTTAAGACCGTATTGAGAAGCAGCACGCCCTGGTCTGCCCACCTCTGCAGATAGCCGTTCTGGTTCGTATCGTAGCCTGGGTATTCCGCAGCCAGTTCCTTGTACATGTTTACAAGGCTTGGCGGAACCTTTACGCCGGGCTTTACGGAAAAGCACATGCCGTGGGCCTGCCCCGGTTCGTGGTACGGGTCCTGACCCAATATTACAACCTTAATGTCTTCGTAGGAAGAAGCCTTGAGAGCGTTAAAAATGTCGTACATATCCGGGTAAATGACCCTGGAGGAGTACTCACTCTTAAGGAATTCGCGGAGCTTAAGGTAGTAGTCCTTTTTAAATTCGTCTTTCAGGAGTTCATCCCAGGAGTTTCCGATATTAACCATTGCATTCCTCACACTGGCAGTCCATTGCATGGAGGAAAATATCCTTGGGCTGGCCGTGTTCATCGGCCATGTCCAGGATAAAGTCTCTCATGTCGTCCCAGACAAGCTGCTTGTCCTTTTCGTTTAAGATTTCGTGGCGCATTCCTTCGTAGAGGATCATGGTTACGTCCACGCAGCCTGCATCCTGCATAAGGTCGCAGGTTTCGGAAGGACCTACGCCGAAAGCTCCGACGGGGTCGTCCCAGCCGGAAACGATAAGGTAGGTAAGCTTCTGAGGAACGCTCTTGTACCAGTTTTCCTTGGTCATATTGTTAAGGAGCGCATACAGATCCATGTAGCCTGCAAGGGTAAAGGGGAAGCCGGCCATTGGGTCAGCGCCGTAAGCCTTATAGACTTCCGGATCTGTGGAAAGCCACGCGTTAATATCGTGTGCGGACTCGAAAGGCCTCACGTAAGGAGCAAACATCATGTTGTCGATAAACCTGCTCTTCTTCTTTTCGCCCTTAAGACCTGCAAGAAGGCTTGCAAGCATCATGCCGAAAGGCAGGAGCTTGTTCTTGCCGGCAGTGCCCATGATAATGGCGCCGTCGATGGTTTCAGCCGCACTTTTGTACATGGAGAGCCAGTTTCTGAGGATGAATGACCCCATGCTGTGGCCCAGCATAACATAAGGTGTGTCGGGATACTGCCTCTGCATAATTGTGCGAAGGGTTTCCTCGTCTTCCACCAGGTGCTTCCAGCCGTCTGTATGACCGAAATAGCCGTAATCTTCCGGCTTGGAGCTGGTTCCGTGGCCAATGTGGTCGTCGCCCACAACCAGGATGTTCTGGTCTGCGAGCCACTGAGCAAATTCGCTGTAGCGGCCCACATATTCGGACATGCCGTGGATAATCTGCAGGATTGCAATTGGTTCATCCGCCGGTTTCCAGATAGTGTATTGAATTGTAGTTACTCCGTCGGAGCTGGCAAAACTGCAGTGCTGCATGGTCTTATCCTCTTAATTTATTAGATTTCGATGCGTTCGAGCATCTTTGTCTTTAATGCATAAAGCTTGGGAGAAAGGTCTACGTAGTATCTGTGGGGGTTGTCGAAGCGCTGAACTTCTACCCACAGGTGTTCCAGTGCGTCCTTGCTGTAGGCCTTAATTTCCTGTACGGACTTTTCTTCGTAAACCAGCTTGCCCTTTTCGAAGATGGGAACGAGCAATTCCTTAACTTCGAACATGCTGTCCAGATGCTTAACCATTCTTGCTGAACCGGGATCTACGATTGTGCAGTTGCCGGGCTCGGGTGCGGGTTCGTCTGCCAGCATAATAATGTCGGAGAAAGCGAATCCTTCCTTGTCGAAGAGTCTGTAAACTCTCTTGTATCCGGGGTTTGTAACCTTTTCGACGTTTTCGGAAACCTTAATCTTGGGGGTAATCTTTCCGTTTTCGTCTTCTACTGCGCAGAGCTTGTAAACGCCGCCGAGAACGGGTTCAGCCTTGGATGTAATGAGTCTTTCGCCAACGCCGAAGCTGTCGATGCATGCACCCTGCATTAAAACGTCGCGGATGATGTATTCGTCCAGAGAGTTGGAAATTACGATCTTAGCATCTGTGTGGCCTGCTTCGTCCAGCATCTTTCTTGCTGCCTTTGTAAGGTAAGCGATGTCGCCGGAGTCGATGCGGATGCCCTTGGATGCGGGCTGGAATTCGTCGAATACCTTAATAGCATTGGGAACGCCGCTCTTGAGAACATCGTAGGTGTCTACGAGGAGTGTGCAGTTATTGGGGTAGTGCTTTGCGTACTTGCGGAAAGCTTCCAGTTCTGTGTCGAAGAGCTGAACCCATGAATGTGCCATGGTTCCCAGAGCGGGGATGCCGTATTCGGGTTCGCAGATTGCGCATGCTGTACCTGCGCAGCCGCCGATGTAAGCAGCTCTTGCGCCGGAAATTGCAGCGCTTTCGCCGTGTGCTCTTCTGGAGCCGAATTCCATGATAGGTCTGCCCTGGGCAGCCTTTACGATTCTGGATGCCTTTGTAGCGATAAGGCTCTGGTGAGAGATGAGCAGCAGTGCCATGGTTTCGATGAACTGTGCCTGCATTGCGGGGCCTTTTACTACCATAATGGGTTCATTGGGAAATACGGGTGTACCTTCGGGTACAGCCCAGATATCACAGCAGAATTCGAAGTTCTTAAGGTAGTCCAGGAACTTTTCGTCGAAGCCCTTCTTTCTTAAGAATTCGATGTCGCTGTCTGTAAACTTTAAGTTCTTAACGTAGTCGATAAACGGCTGCAGGCCGGCAGCGATTACATA
>JAKSSQ010000170.1 GCA_024403005.1 Clostridia bacterium
GACACTCTGCTTCTTCTCGGCGATGTTTTATACCACGGCCCGAGAAATGCTCTGCCCACCGAATACGACGCACCTTCCGTAATGTCCATGCTGAACGCAATGAAGGACAAGATCATGTGCGTACGCGGCAACTGCGATGCAGAAGTGGACCAGATGGTTCTCGAATTCCCCATCCAGGCAGATTACATGATGCTCTGCGACGGCGGAAAGCTCATCTTCGCAACTCACGGCCACGTTTACAGCCCCGGCAGACCTCCTGCAATCGCAGGCGTAGACGTGCTTCTTACGGGCCATACACACATTCCGGCTTTCGAAGACCACGGAGACTATATCTACATGAATCCCGGCTCCGTATCCATTCCAAAGGCAGGTTCCCGCCACAGCTACATGACCATGGAAAACCTGGTATTCGAATGGAAAGACCTGGACGGAAACGTATACCACACAGAAGATTTATCCAAATAGAGCCTTTGGATAATATGTATGCCAAAAGCTATGAATTTATATAGTTTTTGTATATTTATCGGAAAGCCCGGCGGGAGTAACATTAAGATACCCGCAGAAAGGAAGTTAAATGGCAACTCCCCACATTAAGGCTGAGATTGGCGATTTCGGCAAAACCGTGCTCATGCCCGGTGACCCCCTCAGATCCAAATACGTTGCAGAAACCTATCTGGAAAACCCTGTGCTCGTAAACAATGTAAGAGGCGTTCAGGGCTATACAGGAACATATAAAGGTGTTAAAGTGAGCGTAATGGCAAGCGGCATGGGCATGCCTTCCATGTCCATCTACAGCCACGAACTCTTTAATTTCTTCGGCGTAGATAATATTATGCGCATCGGATCCGCCGGAGCAGTATCTCCCAGGCTCAAAATGAGGGACATCGTATTTGCTCAGGCTGCAAGCACCACATCCAATATCCAGGACAATTTTGGCATTCACGGCCACTTTGCCCCCATTGCGGACTTTACAATGCTCAGAAATGCCGTTGAAATCGCAGAAGACCTTAAGCTGTCCTTTATGGTAGGCGGCATAGTATCCGACGACTGCTTCTACGACGACGATCCGGACTACAACAAGCCTTTCATCAAGATGGGCGCTCTGGCTCTGGAAATGGAAACTGCGGCTCTGTACATGCAGGCTGCAAGAGCAGGCAAGCGTGCGCTCACCTTATGCACTATTTCCGACAGCCTCGTTACAGGAGAATCCCTGGATTCCAGGGACCGCGAAATCGGCCTCAACGACATGATGATCGTTGCCCTCGAAACTGCGGTAAAGATGGAATCTATACCCCTTGAACACTTTGCAGAAGTAAAGAAAGAAACTCTTTAACTTAGAAATATATTGCCAGCTACATTATTGGAGGAGTAAAAGAATGGATTTTAAGAAGGAAATCGAACAGCTTATCCCCGAGCTTATTGAACTCAGAAGAGACTTCCACAGACATCCGGAAATCGGATTCCAGGAATTCCGCACAGCAAACAAGATCGAGGAATACTTAAAGAGCCTCGGAATCGAAACAAGAAGATGCCTCGAAACAGGCGTTATCGGTCTGCTGAAGGGCGGAAAGCCCGGCAAGACAGTATGCCTGCGCTCCGACATCGATGCTCTGCCCGTACAGGAAGAAACAGGTCTGCCTTTCGCTTCCGAAAATCCCGGCGTAATGCATGCATGCGGTCACGACGGACACATGAGCATGCTCCTTACAACAGCTAAGATCATGAGCCAGCACAAGGACGAAATCCCCGGCACAGTAATGTTCCTCTTCCAGACAAACGAAGAAGATGCAGGTGCTCAGGACATGATCGATGCAGGCGCTCTCGAAGCACCCAAGCCCGACGCAATCTTCGGCATGCACCTCTGGGCATACTCAAAGAGCGGCTACGTAGGCATGGTACCCGGCGCTCTCATGGCTTCCAGCTGGTACTTCACACTTAACATCCACGGCAAGGGCGGCCACGGCGGTGCACCCCACACATGCATCAACCCCATCGACTGCGCTATGCACGTTCTGCAGGCTTTCCAGACATTCCACACTCTGGAAAACGACAGCAAGAACCCCACAACAATTACAGTAGGCAAGCTCCAGGCAGGCAGATTCAACATTATCGTTCCCGACGACTGCCTTATGGAAGGTTCCATCCGCTGCCTGCACACAGGCGATGCAGCAGTTCGTGAACGCATCAGAGAAATGGTTGACGGCGTATGCAAGACCTACAGATGCACATACGATCTGGAATTCAAGTGCGGCAACAGCCTCCTGAACAACGACCCCGAACTCTCCAAGCTCATTTACGAAGCAACAGACGAAGTATTCGGAGAAGGCCACATCGACGATACATGCGCAACAATGATCGGCGAAGACTTCGCAGAATTCCTTGCAGTAGTTCCCGGTGCATTCTGCTTCCTCGGCGTTGCAGACCACGAAAAGGGTACAGATTACGAACACCACAACTGCAAGTTCAACATCGACGAAGACGTTCTGCCCAAGGGCGTTGAAATGCAGTGCAAGCTCATTACAAAGTATCTGGGATTCTAATTGGCTTCAGCGGATAAACTCCGCCAAAACCAGCTAAAAACGAATAATTTAAGTGCCGGTGCAGGTAGGTGTTCACTTATTTGTATTGGCACTTTTATTTTTTGTGGTAGAATATAGGTTATGATTTACTTAATATTAGCTATTTTATGCAGTTCATGTCTTGCTCTTGCCTTTGCTCTTGCAGGCAAACTCAAGCTGGACACAATGAACATCACACTTATTAACTACATCGCAGCCTGCGGCGTTTCCGCATTCAATCTCTTTAGAGAAATCTCCGGCGGAATTTTCAGCCCCGCAGCCATGTCAGCCTACACTCTGCCCATCGCAATATGTGCCGGCGCTGCAGCCCTTGCCGGATTCTGGTTTATACAGAGATCCGTAGTTGCAAACGGCCCAAGCGCTACGACCATGTTCAGCAAACTGGCCATGGTTATACCTGTACTGGTATCCGTTCTGTTCTTAAACGAAGAAGCAGGGCTTCTGCGCTGGATAGGCATACTTTTAGCAGTTATAAGCCTTGTCCTCTACAACTGGGACGGCGGATTCAAGGTGAACGGGCTGCTTCTTGGTGTATGGCTTACAGACGGCTGGGCAATTCTTTGCAGCAATTTGTTTGCCAGAACGTGCAATCCTGTGGATAATACCTTCTACCTTACCGTGCTTTTCGGCACAGCAGCAGTCCTTGCAGCTGTCCTGATTATTAAAGGAAAGGGCCCGAAGATTACATTAAAGGAAATCAGTTTCGGATTTGTTCTCGGCGTTCTGAACCTGGGAAATATCGGCTTTATGGTAAAATCTCTGCAGGTGCTGCCCACATCCATCGTTTCTCCTGTAATCGCAGTTGGCGTAATCCTCATTACAGCTATTGCAGGACGCCTGTTCTTCGGAGAAACCTTCAAAAAGAGAAAGATTACCGCTTTAGGCATAACTATCGCTGCCCTTGTAATTCTTAATATTTAGGAGAACTATGCTTAATATCTACACTGCCAGAGCCTCTGCAGACATGCTGCAGTTTGTGCTTTCCGGCATCGAAAAAGATTTAAACAGCATTCACAGCGGAACCTGCAAAGCAAAGCAGGTTCTGCTTATAGTTCCGGCCCAGTTTACTCTGGAAGCTGAAGAATCAGCCTTCCGCCATTTTAGTGCGGAAGGTTTTTTCGATTTTCAGATAATGTCGGGAAATAAACTGCTGCAGGATATTATGAGGAAAACCGGAGGCCCCGGCGTGACCTCAATCAATACCCT
>JAKSSQ010000171.1 GCA_024403005.1 Clostridia bacterium
TCTGGTATTCTACCTTACCTTCAACATGGGTATAAGCAGCACGTTTACCACCGTAATTTACGCGCTGAGCTCAATTCTCAGCCTTATAATGGTGCCTCTGGTTGCTAACCTGGCCATGAAGTTCGGAAAGAAGCAGTACATGTTCGTATCCCAGCTAATTTCCGGCGGCGCCATTCTGCTGGTTGCGTTCATCGGAGTGCACACCAGACCGATGCTCATACTTTACATGATTGTCTACGTATTCGGGCAGTCCAGCTACTGGCAGCTCCTGTACACCAACTTCTACGACCTTACCGACCTGGATGAATATAAATTCGGCGTAAGAAGAGAAGGCAACATTATCTCTCTGCAGGCCTTCGTCGGAACTCTGGGAACTTCTCTGGTTCTCAAGTTCTACACCGGACTTTTAAGCATGTCCGGCTTCGACGGCACACTGGCGGTGCAGAGTGCTTCCGCAGTAAAGATGCTGGAAATACTGTTCCTGTGGGCTCCCGGCCTCCTTACCATAGCCGCAGGCTGCATTCTGGCCACATATAAAGTTAACAAAGAAGGTTTTACATTGCTCAGAGAGCAGATGTACAGGCGCACGCAGGAACTCGACGACCTGCCCGCCGCAGATATAGCAAAGATTGAGGAAATGTTCAGATGAGCCACAATAAAAACGGATTATTCAAATATTTAACTTACGGTACAGGATTCCTGGGAGATGCGTTCTTCTACCAGTTCATGACCAACTTCCTGCTGGTATTCCTGGTAGGCCCCGCAGCCATGAATTCCAAAGATGCCGGCACAGTTGCCAGCACAATAGTCCTTGCCGACGCATTTTTCTCTATCTTTGCAGGCCGCATTATCGACGGTTTAAAGAGCAAATACGGCAGAAAGAGACCTGTTCTTCTGTTCACCGCCTTTGCAATGCCTTTAATGTTCTGGCTTTCCTTCTTCGCAATCCGCGGAGGAGACACAGTTAAGATTATCTACTACACATGCACAGGATTTGCGTTCTATGCACTGTTTGTAACTTATTACATTGCGGTCACCGCGCTGGGTGCAGATATTTCCGAAGGCTACGACGACAGCATTAAGCTGAACGCCTACGTTTCCTTCGTTACAAACGCAGCCAGCCTCTGCTGCCTGGCAATGCCTCTTCCGGTAATCCGGTTTATCCAGAAGATGGGCGTGTCTGAACCCCACGCATGGTTCATCTTCGCCGGTATTATGAGCTTCCTTACCATGTCCGGTATTCTGGCCTGCTGGAACAATTCACGCGGCAAGGAAATCCTGGACGGCACATCCAGCGGTTCTCAGAGTTTTAAGGAAATGTTCAGCGATTACAGGCAGCTCCTTAAGCTTAAGCCTTACAGAAGATTAATCGAGGCTAAGTCCGTTCTGAACTTCTGCTTCAGCATCTATTCCAGCTGCCTGGTATTTTATATTACCTTCAGAATTCCCGGAGATTCCGCGGCAATTGCAAGCCTTGCGTACACATTCAATACTATTCTGAGCTTCGCAGTTATCCCTGTGCTCTCCGCTTTCGCCCTTAAATTCGGCAAGCGCTACACCACAGTTGTGGGCTGCAGCATCTATGCAGCCATCGGCTTCATGCTCTACTTTATCGGCGTGACCACAATTCCTACGCTGCTCATCTACGTAGCTGGCCACGCTATCGGCGTTGCAGGCTTCTGGCAGCTCTACACAACCAACCTCTACGACGTAGCAGATCTGGACGAATACAGAAACGGCGTTCGCAGAGAGGGCAATATCGTAGGTCTGCAGAGCTTTATCTGCACGCTCTTTATTTCTGTAACCCTGAGAGTATTTACAATTCTTCTGGACAGCTCCGGTTTCAACGTAAACAATCCGGTTCAGAGCGAATCTGCTCTTGCCATGCTGAACATTACGTTCATCCTGCTTCCTGCCATCACAAGCCTTATGGGCGCCCTTATAATGTACGCCTATAAGATAACAAAGGACGGAAATAGACTTGTAAGAGAAGCTCTTGAGCGCAGAAAAAACGGCAGCGAAGAACTTTCTTCCGAAGAAATTGCGAAAATAGAAGCAATGTACAAATAATCGTGCTATAATAGAGCTAACATTAGTTTACAGCCACAAGTGTGGTTCAGAGGAGGATATAAAAATGAAGTTTTCAAGCAAGATTGAAAAGTGCGGTCTTTCCCCCATCCGTAAGTTCTATCCGTATCAGGTAGCTTGCAAGGCTAAGGGAACAAAGATCTATCACCTTAACATCGGCCAGCCCGACATTAAGACACCCGAATCCTATTTCGAAACAGTACGTAACTTTAACGCACCCGTTCTCGAATATGCACCTTCCCCCGGTATGCCCGAATGCATCAAGAAGGTAGAAGATTACTACAAGAACATTGGCATGGACATTAACCCCGGCGATGTAGTAATTACAGCAGGCGGTTCCGAAGCCATCACATTCACAATGATGTGCATCCTGGACGACGGCGATGAAATTCTCATCCCCGAACCCTTCTACCCCAACTACAAGACATTCATCTACAATACAGGCGCTACAATCGTTCCTATCCCCACAACTGCAGAAGAAGGATATCACTTCGCAGAAAGAGAAAAGATTGAAAAGCTGATTACTCCCAAGACAAGAGCAATCATGTTCACAAACCCCGGCAACCCGACAGGTACAGTTCTCACAGCTGAAGAACGTCAGCTCATGGCAGACATCGCTAAGGAACACGATCTGTGGATCATTGCAGACGAAGTATACAGAGAATTCACATACAACGGCGAAGCTCTGGCTACAATGGGTACATACGAAGAAGTTAAGGACAACGTAATCATCATCGATTCCGTTTCCAAGAGATTCTCCGCTTGCGGCGCAAGAATCGGTGCTGTAATCTGCAGAAACAAGCAGTTCCAGGCTGAATTCATGAAGCTTTGCCAGGCAAGACTTTCCGTTCCCACACTGGACCAGCTCGCAGCAGCTTCCCTGTACGACGTAGATCCTTCCTACTTCAAGGAAGTTAACGACGAATACAAGAAGAGAAGAGACACAGTTTACGCAGCTCTCAAGAAGATCCCCGGACTGGTTTGCAGTGAACCCCAGGGCGCATTCTACATGATGGTTAAGATGCCCGTAGACGATGCTGAAAAGCTCCTGATCTTCCTCCTTGAAGAATTCGAAGACAACGGCGAAACAGTAATGTTCGCTCCCGGCGGCGGATTCTATCAGACAGAAGGCAAGGGTATCAACGAAATGAGAATCGCTTATATCCTCAACTGCCAGGATCTCGAAAGAGCTATCGAACTGCTCGGCAAGGGTATCGCAGCTTACAACGCAAAGTACGGTAAGTAATAGATATCGTTCCTAAAAGATAAAAAATAAAGCGAAGGCTTCGGCCTTCGCTTTTTTGTGCTTTAAAGTACTTATTTTCTGAAGGATTCCCAGATGGCTTTTTCGGTCTTCCAGTGGGTCACCGCCATGAATTCCTGCAGCTCGGCAGCCTTGCCTTCGCGGAACATTTTAAGCATTTCCTTGTGCTGAGAATTTGTGGCAAAGAGAATCTTCTTTTTATCCTGCGGGTCTTCGATTTCGTAACTTCTCTTGAGCAGCTTGCGCTTGAGCTCCAGAATTAAGCTTACGAGGGAATCGTTGCCGCAGCTGTCCATGTAGAGGTTGTGGAACAGTTCCTGCTGCTTGTAATACATGGTGTAGTTCTCTGTTTCGATGGCGAGGTCCATGCTCAGAGTGTAGAACTCCATCTCGCTGAGGGTTTCTTCTTCCA
>JAKSSQ010000172.1 GCA_024403005.1 Clostridia bacterium
CGTCCCTCTTCATCTGTGTAGCACGCTAAAGTGTACGCGTCGCCTATAGACAAAATGGTAATAATGCGCAATCGAAATATGTACAAGGTGTAGGTTGATTGGGTCACGCGGGGAAGATAAAGTATAGGTATACAATTCTGTTTAAATTTTTTTAAATATAAAAAGGAGAGATAAAATGAGTATTAAGACAGATTTACTGCATACCGAGCAGGTCCATCAGAAGCTTTGGGGTTCCTATCCGCACACAGCTGCAACACACGTAAGCCCCATCTATCAGACAACAACATTTATTCTCGACGACTTCGACAGCGCCGTATATCTTAACCAGCACGTAGACGAAGGCTTCGTTTACAGCAGATTCGGCGGCCCCAGCAGCGACGAACTGGAAAGAAAGATGGCTCACCTGGAACACGCAGAAGCAGCTCTCGCACTGGCTTCCGGCCTCGGCGCAATCTCCACAGCTGTTTTATCCGTACTTAAGGCAGGCGACCACGTAGTATTCTCCGACGTTATTTACGGATGCTCCTTCACACTTTTCGCTAAGGTTCTGACCAAATTCGGCGTAACTTACACAAGAGTAGACACATCCAAGGCAGAAAACGTAGAAAAGGCAATCCAGCCCAACACAACTCTCGTTTATGTAGAAACACCCGCTAACCCGACCCTCAAGATTTCCGATATCGAAGAAATCGCTAAGATCTGCAAGGCTCACGAAGGCATTACACTCATCGTAGACAGCACATTTGCTTCTCCCTACCTGCAGAACCCCCTGGATCTGGGCGCAGACATGGTTGTTCACAGCGCTACAAAGTACCTCTGCGGCCACGGTACAGCAACAGCTGGTATCATCTGCGGACGCAAGGAACTCATCGACCGCTGCAGAATGCCTTACATGCAGTGCTTCGGCGCTGTTCTCGGACCCTTCGAAGCATGGCTCGTAATGCAGGGTATGAAGACTCTGGCAGTAAGAATGGAAGCTACATGCGCAAATGCTATGAAGGTTGCAAAGTATCTGGAAAAGCATCCTAAGATCGACAGAGTTTACTATCCCGGTCTGGAAAGCCACCCCTCCCACGAAATCGCAAAGAAGCAGATGCACGGCGGCTTCGGCGGCATGATGTCCGTAGACATTAAGGGCGGAATGGACGCAGTTCGCACAGTTATGAACAACGTTAAGGTTCTCTCCCTTGCAACATCTCTGGGCAACGTAGACTCCTTAATCCAGCACTCCCCGTCCATGTCTCACTTCGACATGAGCCCGGAAGAAAGACATGCAGCTGAAATCTTCGACGGACAGGTTCGTATCTCCATCGGTATCGAAGATGCAGACGACATTATCGCAGACCTCGAACAGGCTCTCGCATTAATTTAGTCTTAACAGCTTGAACCAATACACACTTCCTAAATATATAAAAATAACCGAGTAAGGGCCGCTTTTAAGCGGCCCTTACTCTTAACATACTAAGTTGGTAGGAATAAACTTGACACACTCTGCGAAGGGTGTTATAGTATATTTACTTTTAGGAAAGGATTCAGTTGAATGCATAAACAATACAATCTGACAAGCAACTGCATGGGCATGCGAATGTCGGGCTCCCGGGTAAAAGAAATGGCTGGGCGCGCGGCTATGTTTGCTTGCGGCTTGTAATATTGGTTCATTTGTATCAATTGTCATTTATTTTAACCCGGGAGTAAAACTTCCGGGTTTTTTGTTTGCCTTTTCCGGATAGGCACTAATATACATAGAATATTCAAGGAGTTAATAATTATGAAAATTTGCGATATACTTTCCGCCAACCAGCCCACACTTTCTTTCGAGGTATTCCCGCCCAAGAAAGCAGACGATTTTGAAAAGATCGAAGCTGCAACAAATGCAATTGCAGAGCTCAAGCCCGATTTCATGAGCGTCACTTACGGTGCAGGCGGAAGTACCAGCAAGTTCACAGCTGAAATTGCTTCCAATATCGAGGCGAGAGGGGTCACCGCATTGGCTCACCTTACCTGCGTGAACGCAACCAAGGAAAGCCTGGATGCCCAGATTAAAGACCTTAAGAACCGCAGCATTGAAAACATTCTGGCTCTTCGCGGAGACCTACCTGCAGGCGTGGAAAGCACGGAAGACTGGGTTTACAAGCACGCAAGCGAGCTGCTGCCGGTAATCCAGGCTGACGGAGATTTCTGCATCGGCGGCGCATGCTACCCGGAAGTGCATCCGGAAGCTGTTAACAGCGCCCAGGACATCGAAAACCTTAAGAAAAAAGTCGACGCAGGCTGCAAATTCCTTACAACTCAGATGTTTTTCGACAACGAACTGTTCTATAATTTCCTGTATAAGATCCGCAGCGCAGGCATAAATGAGCCCGTAGTTGCAGGCATCATGCCCGTGACAAACGCAAAGCAGATGGCTAAAATCCACGACCTTTCCCAGGCTTATCTGCCCCACAAGTTCGTAAGACTGCTGGACAGATTCGGCGGCAGCCCCGAAGCAATGAAGAGCGCAGGCATTGCATATGCAACCGAGCAGATTATCGATCTGGTTGCAAGCGGTGTTAACAACATCCACATTTACACCATGAACAAGCCTTCCACAGCTGCTGCAATTCAGCACAATCTGGCAGGAATTATCCCTTCCTGCGAAGGAAAATAGCGAAGCTTACATAGAAAAGGCAATAACCGGAGGCCAAATGACCCCAATTCTCTCTTTTTCCGTTAAGGCGGAAGAACTAAAAATTGAAGAAGCGGAAGTGCTCAGATATCTGGGCTACAAGCGCCATGAAGTTACGGAAGAAGACAAGCTTATCGTCCGCGAAACCATCGCAGAGCTGCGCGCATCCATTTCCGGCAAAGGCTGCTTCGGAAGATTTCCTGTAAGCCTTTCCGAAGGCGGATTCATAGAAATGCCCTATGGAAAGATCCAGAGCCGCGATTTATCCGTAAATCTTAAAAACTGCAGCGAAATCTACCTGGCTGCGGTTACAATTGGAGCCGGATTCGACAGAGCTTTAAGAAAAGCGGAAAAGACTTCCATCGCAAAAGCTGCAATCTGCCAGGCCGTCGGAGCGACCGCCGTGGAAGATGTGCTCGACATATTAAACGCAAGGCTTGCGGTGGCTGCAGAGCGGGAAAACTGCAGATTAAGACCCCGCTACAGCCCCGGCTTCGGAGATTACAGGCTGGACCAGCAGAGAGGCATATTCTCCGTATTAAATCCGGAAAAACACGCCGGAATTACCCTTGTGAACACCCTTATACTGGCGCCGGAAAAATCCGTAACCGCCGTTATAGGCATTGAACCACTGGCCGGCATTAAAGCATAAAACTAAAGGAGATTAGTTTTGAAGACTATTTTAGAAAAAATCCATTCTGGTGAATTTACATATTTTGAAGGCGGCTGCGGCACAATTCTGCAGGCGCAGGGCTTAAAGCCGGGCGAACTTCCGGAAACCTGGAACATACTCCACCCGGAAATTATTTCCGGAATGCACTTCGACTACATTCTGGCCGGCGCAAATATCCACAAGATCAATACTTTCGGTGCCAGCAGCCTTAAATATAAGGACACAGAAGGCGATTTCGTGCTGGAAAACGTAATCGCAAAGGCTGTTGAGAACGTGCGCATTGCGGTCAATGCGGCTAAAAACGGCTTAAGACCGGACGGCACAGC
>JAKSSQ010000173.1 GCA_024403005.1 Clostridia bacterium
AATCAAAACGTTCCAGTTCGTTTTCCAGGTAGGAACGGAACTTGAGCTTCATTCTTGCAACTCTTGCTGTAAGCTGAACTTCTTCTTCCTTGAGTCTTTCTACGTTTTCTCTTGCCTGCTTCTGCTTGAGATCTGCATCCAGCTGAGCATTCTTTAAGAGAATTTCTGCACGCTTTTCTGCGCTTGCGGAAATGTCGTTCATGAGAGCCTTGGCTGCTTCCAGAGTCTGGAGAACTGCACCTTCTGTGCCCTTATAGTTGTCGACCTTTTCGTAAGCAGAATCCACCTGCTTCTTAAGCTCTTCGTTTTCGGCGAGAATCTTTTCGTAGTCTGCCATAATTTCGTCCAGGAACTGGTCTACTTCTTCCTGGCTGTATCCTCTTACGGACTTGCTGAATTCCTTTGTCTGAATATCAATAGGGGTGATCATATATTACCTCCAGGGGCTCTTTCCGTTTTCTGCTGCTCTTTCGGATGCCTTAACGTTATTGTTGTAATCTACGCTTACGTTTTCGGGTGCGAATACGAAAATGTTGTTAGCAACCTTCTGAACGTTGCCGTTGAGAGCATATGTAGCGCCGGAAAGGAAGTCGAAAATCTTTCTTGCTACGTCTGTTTCCAGGTTTTCCAGGTTGATGATAACAGGCTTCTTAGCCTTGAGGCTGTCTACCAGCTTGGAGCTTTCGTCGAAGCCCTGGGGTTCGATAACAACCATCTTAAGGGGTGTTGTGTAGCGGCCTGCGGACTGTGCGGGCTTGTGAGCCTGGCTTACAGGTGCTGCAGGAGCTGCAGGTCTGGATACTGTACTCGGTGCGGAAACCGGTCTCTGAGAAGGAATAATAGACTTTGATGCCTTTTCTTCTACAATTTCATCATCTTCTTCGTCGATTTCTTCGATACCAACGACTTCTTTAATCTTGTCTAAAAAACCCATTACTGTTCTCCTCCCATTTTTTTGGAATAATCTCTTGCGCCGAATATGGATGTTCCTACGCGGATAATATTGGCGCCTTCTTCTATTGCTGTTTCGAAATCGTTGCTCATGCCCATGGACAGATATGCGAAATCTGAATTTTCATGGTCGATCTGAGCAAGCTCATCGTAAAGTACTTTAACTTCCTTGAAGTAAGGACGCACCTCTTCCGGATCTTCGGAATAAGGAGCTATATGCATAAGTCCCCGTACCTTTACATTGGGGCAGCTTTCCAGAATTTCCATTAAAAGCTGCTTGCAGTTGAGGGGATCAACGCCGAATTTGCTTTCTTCGTGGGCTGCGTTAACCTGAAGAAGTATGTCCATGGTCTTTCCGATGGCAGCTGCACGCTTGTCGATTTCCTGAGCCAGATGCAGGCTGTCTACGGAGTGGATCATTACGACTTTATCGATAATATTTTTAACCTTATTTGTCTGCAGGTGGCCGATTAAATGCCATCTTACGGGAGACTTTATAAGGTCGTATTTCTTCTGAATTTCCTGAACCTTGTTTTCTGCGATGTCCGTAATTCCTGCTGCGATTGCTTCTTCCATCTCCCAGGGTTCGTGGAGCTTTGTGACCGCAATCAGGAGCACGTCTTCCGGTTTTCTGCCGCTCTTTACAGCTGCGGCACCTTTAAGGGACTGGATATAATCTACGTTGTCTTTAATACTCATGTTATTCCTGGCTTTCGCTGTCCGAGTTCTCTTCTGTGTTTTCTGCCGGCTCCTGCGGAGCTTCCGGCTGTTCATCTGCCTTAGGCTTTTCCCATTCGAAGACGATTTCCTCTTCTTCCGGTTCTTCGGGTACTACGTCTGTAATAACCACGTCGCTGAGGCCCGATGCATCTTTTAATATTTCGTCGTAAATGGATACGGTTGAAATCTTCTTAACTTCGCCTTCTTCGTTCTTTTCGCTGAAAGAACCTTCAACTGCGAGGACTTTCTTATTATCCGGATCTTCTGCAATCTGCTTAATTCTGTAGAAGTTGTATTCCCCGTTGATGTTCTTGATGTAAACACCGGGAACAACTCTTCCGTCTTCCATTTCCTTGAGAGCTACTGCGCTGGAAGGCAGAATAATGCCGGAGTCGTCCTTTGTAACTACCGTAACGTTGCAGGTACGGAGCTTTGAATATTCGCTGTAATAGCGCTTTGTCTGCGCAACGACTATCCATTTGTCCGGATATTGGGTCATGCGCATGATTGTAAACGGAATTTCCGTGCCGTCTTCGAAATTTATGGTAATGTTCTTACCCATTTCGTAGTTTTCAGCGTACTGTACGGGGATTTCCAGAGCAGCATACCAGGTGTCGCCGGTAATAACCTTGTAGAGCGGATCTCCGTTTTCCTTGGTATCCGTGCGGATGCTTTCAGGAACTACCGGGCCTTCTTCGCCTTCGAAGAGCTCTGCAAAGAGATCCGGAGTTACATCTCCGAGAGTATCCGGGGTGAGCCTGTCTTCCAGACCGTCGGAGTAATAACTTACTACAGCAGTTTTGCTGAGGAAGTAGCCCTGTCCGCCGCCTCCCGTAGGATAGGTATCTGCGACCTTCTGGCCTCTTCTGGTCTTTTCGCATTCAGGTGCATAGTAAACCGCATTGCCAGTCTGCTCGGAAGGAATAATCTGCTCCGACCTTATGACGATGGCTCTGGCTTCGTTTGAAGTCTGCATCTGGCCGTACTCGACTATTACAGTCGGAGTAAGTGCGCCGCTGATGGACGGAATTATATAAATATAAGCATACAGTGCACCAACAGCCGCTAAAAAGGCCAGGAGAAGCACTGCTTCGCTACTTTTCCTAATTATAGATTTCATACAAAATATTGTAGCATTTTTGAATTAGCTATTCAATACTTTGTGTTTCCTGCAGAACTCTATCTATAATCTTTTTTTCGTCCTTTGTGAACTCTTTTCCGGACTCAAGGAAAGCCTTGAAAAGGTCCGGTCTGCGCTCTGCCGTGAGCCTTAAGGACTCTTCGAACTGCCATAAATGAATTAATTTATGGTTGCCGTTAAAGAGCACTTCGGGCACTCCCATTCCTCTGAATTCCCTGGGCTTCGTGTACTGCGGGTATTCAAGAAGACCGCTGTAAATGGATTCCTCGCTTAAGGATTCGGCGCTGCCCAGCACTCCGGGAATAAGTCTGGAAACGCAGTCCACCAGCACCATGGCTGCAAGTTCGCCGCCGGTAAGGATGTAATCTCCGATGGATACTTCCTCCATGTTCCAGGCTTTAAGGATTCTTTCGTCTACGCCTTCGTAGTGGCCGCAGAGAATAAAGAATTCTTCTTCAGATGCCAGGCTTTCTGCCAGCTTCTGGTCCAGAATCGGGCCTCTGGGAGACATGTAAAGGCATCTCTTGCCTTCTGCCCCTGCTGCTGCAAGCGCATCGAACGCGGGCTGAGGGGTCATTACCATGCCTGCTCCGCCGCCGAAAGGTGTGTCGTCGGTCTTGCGGTGCTTATCCGTCGTATAATCGCGGATATTCATGATATTTATATCGATAAGCCCCTTTTCGCCTGCTCTGCCCAGGATGCTGGAGTTCATAATCGGGCCGAACATGTCGGGAAATTGTGTAAGTATAGTAACTTTCATAAAAACTACTGAATAAAACCTTC
>JAKSSQ010000174.1 GCA_024403005.1 Clostridia bacterium
ACTCTTGCGGGTGTTTCGATTACTGTTTTTGCTTTAGGTGCATCTTCCAGCTTTTGGATTAAGGGCTATCTGTTTCTGCTGATGGCGGTCACATCGTATGCCCTCTACTGCGCATTTGTGGACAAGGCCTCTGCTTATACGGAAGCGGAAATTACATTTATGATGCTGGTGCTCGGCGCTGCAGTTTTCGTAGTTCTGGCTCTCGCAGAGGCAGTAAGTACAGGCACTGTGGTTCAGCTGGTTACACTGCCTTTCAGAAGCAGGGGCTTCCTTACAGCGGTTCTGTACCAGGGCATAGGCTGTTCGGTATTCGCATTTTTCCTGTCCAATGTTGCAATTGCGAAAATAGGCGTTAACCAGACATCAACTTTTGTCGGCGTGTCCACGGTAGTATCCATAGCAGCAGGTTCGCTTCTGCTTAAAGAAGCTTTTACTCCTGCACAGATTATCGGTGCCGCAGTTATAATTTCCGGCGTATATATCGCAAATTCCCGCCGCGAATAGTTATTATTTATAAACAAAACAAGGAAACAATGCAGAAAGACTTAGTAATAAGGGGCGCAAGAGCCCACAATTTAAAGAATATCAGTTTGACTATCCCAAGGGACAAGATGGTTGTGGTCACCGGACTTTCCGGCAGCGGCAAATCCGCCCTTGCTTTCGATACAATTTATGCCGAAGGCCAGCGCAGATACGTGGAAAGCCTTTCCGCCTATGCCCGCCAGTTCCTCGGCCAGGTGGATAAGCCCGATGTAGACTCCATCGAAGGCCTTTCCCCCGCGATTTCCATCGACCAGAAGACCACGAGCAAGAACCCCAGATCCACCGTAGGTACAGTTACAGAAATCTACGACTATCTGCGTCTGCTCTATGCCCGCATCGGCGTGCCCCATTGCCCCATCTGCGGCAGGGAAATTACCAGCCAGAGCGTGGACCAGATTACGGATCAGCTCATGGCCATGGGCGAAGGCACGAAACTTACCATGATGGCCCCGGTTATCCGCGAGAAGAAGGGTATGCATGAAAAAGTGCTTGACCGAATCAGAAGAGAAGGCTTCGTTCGCGTACGCGTAGACGGCGAAGTTAAGAACCTTAACGAAGACGAAATCAAGCTGGAAAAGACATATAAGCATACGATTGAAATCGTTGTAGACCGTATTGTCGTTCGCGAAGGCAGCGAAGGCAGAATTTCCGAAGCTGCAGAAATGGCAGTTACTCACGGCGAAGGCCTTGTTACTGTTATGGCTCAGAAAGACGGAGAAACCTTCGAAAAGATGTTCTCCACAAACCTGGCCTGCCCCGACCACGGCATTTCCATCGGCGAACTGGAACCCAGAAGCTTTTCCTTTAACTCTCCCTTCGGTGCCTGCCCCAAATGCAACGGTCTCGGTTTTATCGCCTATGTAGACCCGGATCTCGTAGTAGAAGACAAGAATATGTCCATCGAAGACGGTGCGTTAAAGAACGCTTTTGCCATGGTTGAATTCCCCGGAATCATTAAGGCCATGGTGGCTCAGCTCGCAAAAGAACACGGTACAGACATAACCGTTCCCTATAAAGACCTGCCCCAGGCCTTCCTGGACGAAGTTTGGCACGGCACAAACGGCAGAAAGATCATGTACGACTACAAGCGCTGGGACGGCACTGTGGCTCACAGATCCGACCACCTGAGCGGCCTCTGCCACAACATCGAAAACAGACTGGGTTACACCCAGACGGAATCCATCCGCCAGCGCATCGAAGGCTTCATGTCCATGAACACATGCACGGAGTGCAACGGCAAGAGACTTAAGCCCGAAATCCTCGCAGTTACCGTAGGCGGAAAGAATATTATCGAATACACCGAAATGTCCATAAGAGAAGCTATGGACTTTACGGAAAAGCTCCCCGGAATGCTCAGCGAAAAGGACATGTCCATCGCAAGGCTCATCCTTAAGGAAATCAACGCAAGACTTGCATTCCTCGTGGAAGTCGGCCTGGATTACCTCACTCTTGCAAGAGCTTCCGCAACTCTTTCCGGCGGTGAATCCCAGCGTATCCGCCTGGCTACGCAGATTGGCTCATCCCTCGTCGGCGTTATGTACATCCTGGACGAGCCGAGCATAGGCCTGCACCAGAAGGACAACAGCAAGCTGCTGGATGCCCTCCGCAACCTTACAAACCTGGGCAACACCCTCATCGTGGTTGAACACGACCAGGAAACCATGGAATGTGCAGACCAGATTATCGATATTGGCCCCGGAGCCGGCGTAAACGGCGGTCATCTGGTGGTTCAGGGCACTCTGGAAGAAGTTAAGAAGTGCGAAGAATCCATAACCGGCCAGTACCTGAGCGGCAAAAAGCAGATCAGAGTTCCGGAAGAAAGAAGAACCGGCAGCGGCAAGTTCATTAAGATCCGCGGCGCAAGCGAAAACAACCTTAAGAACGTGGATGTGGACATTCCTCTGGGCACCTTTACCTGCGTAAGCGGCGTTTCAGGCAGCGGCAAATCCAGCCTTGTAAACGAAATCCTCTACAAGAGCCTGGCTGAACGCATGTACAGATCCAAGGCAAAGCCCGGCAAGTGCAGAGAAATCATCGGAATCGACAACATCGACAAGGTTATCGACATCGACCAGTCTCCCATCGGAAAGACTCCCAGATCTAACCCGGCAACTTATACAGGCGTGTTTACAAACATAAGAAACCTGTTCGCCATGACTCCGGAAGCAAAGATGCGTGGCTACAAACCCGGCAGATTCTCCTTTAACGTAAAGGGCGGACGCTGCGAAGCCTGCCAGGGCGACGGAATCATTAAGATTGAAATGAACTTCCTGCCCGACGTTTATGTACCCTGCGAAGTCTGCCACGGCAAGCGCTACAACAGAGAAACTCTGGAAGTTAAGTACAAGGGCAAGAGCATTTTCGACGTTCTGGACATGAGCGTAGACGAAGCTCTGGACTTCTTTAAGAACATCCCCGCAATCGATCGCTACATGGAAACTCTCCACGAAGTCGGCCTGGGCTACATTAAGCTCGGCCAGCCTTCCACCCAGCTTTCCGGCGGCGAAGCCCAGAGAATCAAGCTGGCTACGGAGCTTTCCAAGCGCGGCACAGGCAACACTCTCTACATTCTGGATGAACCAACCACAGGCCTTCATTTCGCAGACGTAGACAAGCTCATAGACGTGCTGCAGAGGCTCGTAGATGCAGGCAATACTATTGTGGTCATCGAACACAACCTGGACGTTATAAAGTGCGCCGACCACATTATCGACCTGGGCCCCGACGGCGGCTCCAGAGGCGGCGAAATCATCGCAAAGGGCACACCCGAAGAAATTGCACTTGTAGAAAACTCTTACACGGGACAGTACCTGAAAAAAATACTGAAAACCGAATAAAATACAGGAAATTGTGTTATTTGGCCGTCAGAAGTTATATAATACATTTTATAACCTTTATTTTAATAACAAAAAGAGGAAAGAAATGGACACCAAAAATCTCACAATGCTCACAGATTTCTATGAGCTCACCATGGCTAACGGATACTTCCTGGAAG
>JAKSSQ010000175.1 GCA_024403005.1 Clostridia bacterium
TGCGCAGACTGCCTTTGCGAAAGCAGTGCCCATAAGGAGAGCTCCTGCAAGGCCTGGGCCTGCCGTTACACCGATTTCGTCGATTTCGTCCAGTGTAACTCCGGCTTCTTCCAGAGCCTGGTCGAATACGAATGGGATGTTGTTAAGATGGTGCCTGGAAGCGATTTCCGGCACTACTCCTCCGTAGACCGTATGAATTTCTATCTGGGAAGAGATTACGTTGGAGAGTATCTCCTTTCCGTCTGCAAGAACTGCGATGGCGGTTTCGTCGCAGCTGGATTCTATTCCCATTGTAAGATGTTTTCCGTCTTTCATTCTTTATCCTCTTGGCGGCGCCACATGATCATGGCGTCTTCGCCGTCTGAATAATACTTTTTTCTTACTCCGACCGATTCAAAGCCGAAGCTTTCGTAGAGCCCGATGGCAGGGGCGTTGCTTACGCGGACTTCCAGAGTTACATCCGGGCAGTTTTTAGCTTCGCAGTCCGCTACAAGTTTTTCTATAATTCTGCTGCCTATGCCAAGCCTTCTGTAGTCCGGGTGGACCGCAACGTTGGTAATGTAGCCTTCGGGCGGTATCAACCATACTCCTGCATAGCCGATAACCGTTCCGTCTGCCTCTGCGGCATAATATACGGAAGGGTTGCGTCCGGAGAATTCCTCCGCTACAGCTTCTCTGCTCCAGGGGTCGGAAAAACAGATCTGCTCCATTTCGGCGATTCTGTCTATGTCTTTTTCCGTTGCAAGGCGAACGATAATGTTTTCCATATTATTTAGCCTGCTTTTCCCTGAGCTTTCTTTCCGCTTCTGCCTGGCGCAGATATTCGGGCTGGCAGGTGTAGGCGTCCTTCATGTATTCTTCCTTGCCGAATCTATCCAGTGCGAGGTTTAAAACTCCGTCTGCAAGCTGGTAGCGGCATTCCTGCGGCGCAAAACTGCAGTCCAGGCCGCGGTTTTCCAGTCTTTCCTTATAGGCATCGCAGCCGTCTCCGAAGAAATATACCTTGCTTTTGCCTGCTTTTTCTGCGAGTTTTGCGAGGAAATCGTCCAGATCCCAGGCTGCATCTTCCACGACTGCTTCGCTGCAGAAGGGCTTATAAGCGCCTGCGTATACCTGGCTTCTTCTTGCGTCGAAGAGGGGGCAGATGATTGCGTCCTTATCTCCGCCGGTAATTTCTTCTGCAGCCTTTCCGAAAGCAAAAGCTGCAAGTGTCGGAACTTCTATAACCGGCTTGTTCCACACCAGGGCCAGGCCCTTAGCTGTAGCTACGCCGATTCTTATTCCTGTAAAGGAGCCGGGGCCTCTGGAAACAGCCACTGCATCCAGCTGATTGGGGTCACAGCCCGAGGCTTCCAGTAAAGATTTGGCCATGGGCGCGATTTCCTCCAGGTGGGAGTAGTGGGTTTCGTTTATAACCATTTTAGTCTCGCCGAATCCGGAGAGAGCCGTTGACGCCAATGGGCCGGTGGTCTCGATGGCGAGTATTTTTATGCTATCGTGCATATTCTTTCACCTTCTTCTTCTCCGTAGGAGAGAGTAATGTGCATAGTGTCTTCCGGCAGAAGATCTTCCACCAGGTCTGCCCATTCGATAAGGCAGACTCCGCCTTTGCGGAAGTAATCTTCGAAGCCGATTTCGAAGAGCTCGTCTTCGTCGTAAACCCTGTAGACATCGAAGTGGAACAGGGGCATTCTGCCGCTTTCGTATTCCTGCACGATGGTAAAGGTAGGGCTTGTTATGGTTTCGGTAACGCCGAGGCCTCGTGCGATGGCTTTTGTAAGGGTGGTCTTTCCTGCGCCGAGATCGCCTGTGAGCGCAATCACGGTGTTGGGTTTAAGGCCTGCCGCAAGCTCTGCTCCGAAGTCCTTTGTTTCCTGTTCATTTTTAAGAATTACAGTCTTTTCCATGGTTGATATGCTACCACAAAACCCCTGATTCTTCAAGGCTAAGGGCTCTTGACACCCCAAAGCGGCACATATATACTAAATTAGTTATCCTTGGAGGACTTTATGAACAATACAAGCAATAAAACAAATACTATAGCAAAACTGGGAATCCTTGCGGCAATTTCCGTAATTCTGGTTTCCCTTATCCATCTGCCCCTTATTCCGGCTGTACCTTTCCTGGAATACGACCCGGCAGACGTACCCATTCTGCTCGGTACTTTTGCCATGGGCCCGGCCGCAGGCATTGCGCTCACAGTAATCGCCAGCGTTATCCAGGGCGTAACGGTAAGCGCTGCAAGCAGCTGGTACGGCATCGTTATGCACATTATCGCAACAGGTACTTACGTAGTTGTTGCAGGCAACATATATAAAGGACACAAGACTAAGAAGGCTGCGATAATCGCGCTCGCAGCAGGTACGGTATGCATGGCGCTCATGATGATCCCCGCTAACCTCATCCTTACACCGATTTACATGGGCGCACCCAGAGCTGTCGTTGCATCTCTGCTGATTCCCGGAATCGTGCCCTTTAACCTTATCAAGGCGGGTCTTAATTCCGTAATTACATTCCTGCTCTACAAGAGAGTAAGCAAACTGCTCCACAAGTAATCCATGAAAAACAAATCCCAATCCACAATAGGCTACCTGGAAGTCTTCGCTGCAGGCTGCCTCTGGGGCTGCATCGGCGTATTCATGCAGGCAATGACTAACCTGGGCGCCGGCAGCGGCCTTATTTCCCTAATGAGACAGGGCTTCGGCTGTCTGTTTCTTCTCCCTGTGACCCTAATCAGCTGCGGAGGTTTCAAAAGCTTTAAAATCCCCAAGAAGGACCTGCTTATGTTCCTCTGCATGGGGCTTTTTTCTGAAGCGATATTCAACCTGTGCTATTCCGGCGCAGTTGCAAAGGTAGGCGTGGCTACAGCTGCGGTTCTGCTCTATACCGCACCTGTATTCGTCGCAATAATGTCCCGCATAGCCTTCTCAGAGGCCATTACAGGCCTTAAAATAGTGGCTCTGGCTGTAAACCTTATCGGATGCACTTTAACCGTTACAAACGGCGATTTTTCCGGTATAAGCTTTGCGGTAAACGGCGTTATTCTGGGCTGCATGGCAGGTTTCTTCTACGCTTCCCTTACGATTTTCGGTAAGTTCGTTTCAGAAGACGTTCCGCCTTTCGTAATGTGCACCTACACGTTCCTGTTCGGCTTCCTGTTCCTGGTTGGCATCACGAGGCCGTGGACCATGGACTTCAGCATAATCCCCGGCTATGCATGGGCTCTCGGGCTTCTGCTCGGGCTTCTCGGCACAGCTGCTCCGTACGTTCTTTACATGGCGGGGCTTAAGAAACCCATAGAAGCATCGAAGGTTCCCCTGGTCGCATCTGTGGAAACCGTAGTTGCAGCAATCATGGGCGTTGCAGTCTTTAAAGAAGATCTGGGACCGATGAAAATCCTCGGTATTGCCCTGGTATTCGTATCTATAGCTATAATAAACAGTTCCGGTAAAAAGGCTCAGTAATTATGAACAGATTAATTAAGGCGGTTCTCCCGCTTCTCGCAGCATTTATAGTCTTCGCTTTTCCTGCGTTT
>JAKSSQ010000176.1 GCA_024403005.1 Clostridia bacterium
GTCTGGAAACGGGAGATTCTGCTGTTCTCTTCACCTTCGCGATGTGCATGTCCAGACATGTGGTTCTGATAGTTGAAACGTGAGTTATGTTCTCGTCGTCCTTCACTGCTACCATGGGGTGGTTAACATCCATTTTCGGCAGGAGCTTATTTGCAGCATAATTCTTCATGGAATCGAGTTCCTGAGCCATTTCGCTGCCCTCCTTGTCCTTAATCGTATATGCCTGGATTTCGCTGGCTTCGACGAGATTTCCGCGGATGATGTCCTTCATTAAGGATTCTTTTTCTTCTGCGCTTAAAGCTGTGCCTTCGGCATCGGCCATGCTCAGCTTCTTCATTGCATCTACGCCCTTTTCCATTGCTTCCTGGTTGCGGCGCTGGTGCTGAAGCTTTTCGAGAGTCTCATCCATATCGAGGGAAGCATCCAGCTTGTAGAGTTCTTCCTTGGCATCGAACAGAGGTTCAACCTGAATACGATCTACATATGTGGGATTATCTTCGAGAAGCTTGTGCTGAGCGTCTACGATCTCTGCCATCTTCTTTTCGTCGTTTGCTTTGTGTGCCTTGGAATAATCCTCGTGGAGAGCGAACATCTTATTGCGGACGTCGTTAATCATGGCGCCGTTTTCAGCCATGAATGCTTCTTTTTCAGCTCTGTTTGTTTCGATCTTTGCAGCTGCTGCGCTCTTTATTTCTGCGAAGGCTGCACGGACTGCCTTTTCGAGCTCGGGGTCAGCGGACATCATTTCGCCGTAGGCGTTCATGATTGTCAGCATGGCCTTGTTTGCTGCGCTGGGTGTTCCTAGGGAACCGGAATAGTTTCTTCCGGCGAATGCAATTCCGTTTGCGATGAGGAATGCGAGAGCCTTATTGTCTCCGTTCTGGTACTGCTGAATTGCTTCTGCAGCCTTGTCTCTTGCCGGGCCCATAGTGCCTGCGAAGAATCTGCCGATGGTGTATCTAGGATGTACATTTTCTGTAACGCCGTTGTAGTTCAAGGCGATGTCGTTCATGAACATGGTATGGTTGAGGTTTACAACCATTTCGGGCGGCATGAGCTTGCTGTCTTCGGAGTCCATTCTGCACAGACCGCCGATTTCCGGAGTTGCAGCTGCGGACATTGCGAGAGCTGTGAAATCGAAGTTTCTTAATGCAACCTTGCCGTCTGCGTTTACCTTAGGCGGGTTGCCGGGTTCGGGATCCGTTGCAAGGCCCAGATTGTATTCCTTAAGATTGTCGAACTGTTCCTTTGTGTATCCGTTGTTTTCATCGATGTCCTTAACATATTCGGGCTTTTCGCCGTAAATCTGCATCATGCCCTTAAGAGCTTCATTTTTATTTACGTATGAAGTTCTTATAGAGGATACTTTCTTTTCGAGCGCCTGATTGTCCTTTTCGATATTTGCCTTGGAAATCTTTTCGAAAGTAACTTCGGACTTTCTGGACTCAGCAACCTGTCTTACGGAACTTAAAATAGCAGATCTGGCGATAAAGTTGTCGTAAGCAGCCTTCTGCGCTACGCCGAAGGCGAGGCCCAATGCGTTTGCAAGCTTATGGTACCATCTGTATTCAACCGGTTTAGGTTCGTTGTCCAGGCAGTCTGCTGCTTTGAATACGAAGTCTCTCTTCGGGTCCGGAATAGGTTTAATCTGAACGGGAACGGTTTCGCCGGGCTTAACCGCAAACAGTCTTCCGCCTGCACAGAGTTTTGCAAGAGTACGCTCTCCGTCGGAATCCATAAGGTCGATTCCGCTGAGGTCGAACAGCTTGTTATCTGCATCTAATCCGTAAAGTCTCTCCTGTCCGGATACGCCCAGAGTAATGTCGAAGTTTGCCTTGAGCATTTTGTAAACTGCTCCGGCCATCTGAGTAATCTTTTCGCCTTCAATATCTGCAGGAGTTGCGCTGGGGGTCACGAATTCAGCGGTAAAGAATTCTCTTTCTGCAGGAGTATGGTCTGTATGTCTTGAATAGTCGTCTGTCTTTTCCGTGAGTACAGGAACAGCTGTACCGTCTGCTTCGAACTCAAGGTCGAATCTGAAATGCTTATCCAGATTGCCTTCCAGAATGTATTCAGACATGTTGAGCATGTTGTCGCGCCTTTCCATGATGGCGCCGGAACCTGCAAGCATGTCGAAAGCTTCCTTGCCTACAGCGTTGCCGTTTTCAATCTGATTGCCCAGGTTGTAGAGCTGGTTTCCAACTTTATCCTGCAGTGCATCTGCAACGCTTACGTTGTTCATCTGGCAATTTGAAACGATTTTACGGATGAACTGGGCCTGGAGTGCACCGGGAAGCAGTGTGGACTGATATGCATCTGCATTGGGAATACCCAGCTGAGCCTCGTAAAGGTCTCTTCTGTTTCCGGAAACCAGCTGCAGGTTGCTTAATGCGCCTGTAACACTGTTGCGCTTAAGGTATTCCTGTTCGTACTTTGCCTTGTCTTCGGGGGGCTTGATTGTTTCACCCTGCTGTGCAGCGAGGAGATTGTAGCAGACTTCCTTATTTCTGTCTCTTTCCTGCATCATGTCGAATGCAGTGTCGCAGAGCTGAACGAGAGCCAGGGTCTTCGGACTGGAAATTGCAGCGTCGTCTGAATAATCAATGCCCTTCAGTTCCTTCTCGGCCATTTCAGCGATCTTCTGAGTAGCGTCGAGGTTTATCTGCATTATTGCGTTAATATCCTTGTTTCTGCAAAGTTCGTAGAACTTCTTGCCTTCTGCAGCAAGGATATCAGGGGCCTTTTCAGGGTCGAAAATGTCTTCCGGTTTTGCGCCGTTAAGAATAGCCATACCGATGACGTGGCTGGAGAATGCCTGTCTTTCAAGGGTAAGCTTCATGGTTTCCATGCCCTTGAGTTCCTTGAGCATCTCGAGCATGGTCTTTGGCTGACCCAATTCGGGGTCTGCTTCGGGAGAATTCTGCGGATTGTACTGAGGATCGTTAACTACATCGCGCATGCAGCTCTGCTTAATAAAGCCTATGCCGGAGCCGGCAATGTTCTTGAGGTTGAACTTGCCCATGTTCTCCATGAGGCCGATATTGCGCTTTTCCAGTGCGGTAATTTCGTCCTTGGAGAGGTCGCTATTTGTGGGGGCTGTATCTGCGAGTTCGTCGAGCAGCGCCTGCTTAACTTCCGGGTTAGCTGCGTAATCTGCGAGCTCGGAGGGAGCTTCGAATTCAGCCATGTTTTCGCCCTTGAAAACACCTGTCTGGGGATCGGGGATGGCGCCTGTTACCCTCTGGCCGTTAATGAGAGCCTTGAGGATAAGCTTTGTGGCTTCGTTCATTTTCTTCTCGAAAGTAAGGGTTTTACCGCCCTGTGAATCGAGAGATTCTGCAATGTAAGCGCTTACAGGCTTACCGTCTATAAAAATGAAATTTGCTCTGTTTGTCCACATTCTAAGAGAATCGTGTTCAAAGTTGCCGTATGCGGCGTCGAGCATTCTTTCCATACCTTCTAAAAGGTTTGGCATATATTCTGTCTTTACTTTTTC
>JAKSSQ010000177.1 GCA_024403005.1 Clostridia bacterium
TATTCCAGAGCTCACGGAAGTGCTGCAGGTTGCTAAAGAACAGGACAGACCTGTGCTTATCCATGTGGTCACGAAAAAGGGCAAAGGCTACATTCCTGCGGAGAAGAACCCGGGCAAGTTCCACGGCGTGAGCCCATTCAACCCGTCCGAAGCAACTTCAAAAACTGAACCCAATACAAAGAGCTATTCCGCTGTTTTCGGCTCTGCAATCGCAGAAGAAGCAGCTTTAGACGAAAAGGTCGTTGCAGTTTCCGCAGCCATGACCGACGCAACAGGTTTAACGGAAATGGTGCGCAAATTCCCGGACCGCGTGTTCGATGCCGGAATTGCCGAGCAGCATGCGGTTTCCTTTGCGGCAGGCCTCGCTTTAGGCGGCATGAAGCCTGTAGTTGCAATGTATTCCACGTTCCTGCAGAGAGCTTACGACCAGGTTATTACGGAAGTATGCCTTATGAATCTGCCGGTCGTTTTCGCAGTGGACAGAGCCGGCGTAACAGGCCAGGACGGTGAAACCCATCAGGGCTGCTACGACATTTCCTACCTGGCATCCATGCCGAACATGACAATTCTGGCGCCGAAGGACGGCCCGGAATTAAGAGCCATGCTCCACTATGCTTTAAGCCTTGGAACTCCCTGCGCCATAAGATATCCGAGAGCCGATGCTCCGGATCTAAGCAGCTACGCTATCGCAGCGGGCTGCAGCCACCCCCAGGAAGTTATCGAAGGCAGAGATTTATGCATTTTAGCTGCAGGAAGCAGCGTAAAAGACGCTATAGAGACGGCTGAAGCAATGGAAGAAAAGGGCATACACGCAGCGGTTTACAACCTGCGCATCTTAAAGCCCTTAAACGAAGAATTCCTTAAGAATATCTTCGATACATACAGAAAAGTCGTAACTCTGGAAGACGGAGACGCTTCTAACGGCGTTGGAACACGCATAGCAGCATACGCCGCAGAATACGGCTACAAAGGCAGAATCAAGATTATGGGCTGGCCCGATGCCTTTATCGAACACGGCAAGCAGGTTCAGCTTAAGAGAAGATACGGGTTAATGCCCGACCAGATTGCAGAGACTCTGGAGGACTGGTTTGAAGAGTAGATTAGACGTACTGTTAACAGATAAAGGACTGGCGGAAAGCCGGGAAAAGGCCAGGAGGCTCATAATGGCAGGGCTCGTCTTTGTTGAAGGACAGCGCTGCGATAAGCCCGGAACTTCCGTGGATATGGACGCAAGGCTGGAAGTAAAGGGCAACGACTGCCCCTACGTTTCCAGAGGCGGCTTAAAGCTGGAAAAAGCTCTGCAGGTCTTTAATATCAACACTTCCGGCATGGTGTGCATAGACATTGGGTCATCCACCGGAGGGTTCACAGACTGCATGCTGCAGCAGGGTGCTAAAAAGGTCTACTCCGTGGACAGCGGCACGAACCAGCTGGCCTGGAAGCTCCGCAGCGACGAAAGAGTCGTCTGCATGGAAAAATACAATTTCCGTTACGCAGTGCCCGAAGACTTCGCAGATAAGATGGATTTCGCCTGCACAGACGTATCTTTTATATCTTTAAAGCACATACTCGGCCCGGCAGCAAGCCTGCTTAAGGACGGATCTTTAATGGTGTGCCTCATAAAACCCCAGTTCGAAGCCGGCAGAGAGCAGGTCGGAAAGAACGGCATAGTTAAAGACCCGGCAGTCCACGTACAGGTTATAAACAACGTGGTCGGCTACGCAAACGAAAGCGGATTTACCGTTAAAGACCTGAGCTGGTCTCCGGTAAAAGGCGCAAAAGAAGGCAACATAGAATACTTAATTAAGCTCGTAAAGGCAGAGGGAACCAACGAATTCCCGGCTGCAGAGCAGATTGTGCGAATGGCGCACGAAAGCCTGGATAAGGCAGAAGAAGAGGCATAAATGGCATTATCTCCCATGATGAAACAATATCTGGCAACCAAGGAGCAGTACAAGGACTGTATCCTTTTTTACCGTCTGGGAGATTTCTACGAAATGTTCTACGACGATGCCAAGACAGCCGCAAAAGAGCTGGAACTGGTGCTAACCGGCAAACAGTGCGGCGAAGAGGAAAAGGCCCCCATGTGCGGCATTCCTTACCATGCAAGCGAGAATTACATCGCCAGATTAATCGAAAAGGGCTATAAGGTTGCCATCGCAGAGCAGCTTACGGATCCGGCTCTTTCCAAGGGCCTCGTGGAGCGCGACGTTATAAGGGTTGTGACCCCGGGCACAGTACTTTCCGATGCTATCCTCAACGAAAAGGAAAACAACTTCCTGGCAGCTCTCTACGAAGACGAAGAAGGCTGCGGACTCTGCTGGTGCGACATTTCCACCGGCGAATTCAGCGCGCTCCAGCTTAAGGGCGACGATTTCCGTCAGCAGCTTCTGGCTCAGATTACGAGAATCCAGCCAAGAGAGCTCATCGTAAACGCGGACAGCGAAGAAGACCCCTGGCTCTGGGAGCAGGCTGCCTTCATGGACAGGCTCTGCATCTCCAAGGGCGGCAGCGAAATCTTCGGAGACCGCAATTGCTCCGACCACATAAAGAAGCATTTTGCCATTTCCAACGAAAAAGCAGCAGGTCTGGCAAAAGAGGACGTTCCCCATCTTTTCTTCGCTGTAGGAGCCGTTTTAGCCTATATAAAGCTGACTCAGAAGCAGGATATAAACCACCTCCAGGACTTAAAGATAGTCGATATCTATTCTTCCATGTCCCTGGACAAGGCTACCATAAAGAACCTCGAGCTTACAGAAACCCTGTTCGAACACAAGGTCCAGGGCTCGCTTCTCGGCGTTCTGGACAGAACAGGCACGGCCCTGGGTCCACCCCACATGACGCAGGGCCTGCCTGACCCGCTCAGCTCCTGCAGAGAAATAAACGCCCGCCTGGATGCAGTGGAAACACTCACGGAAGACATACTCTTAAGAAACGACTTAAGAGATTCCTTAAAGCACATCTACGACCTGGAAAGATTAACTGCCCGCATGGCCTGCGGAACCGCAAACGGCAGGGATATGCTGGCTTTAAAGACCTCTTTAATCCACGTTGCAGACGTAAAGGCAGAACTTGGCGGCCAGGAAAGCCTTTTAAAAGAGCTTTCCGAATCCATTGACCCGATGGAAGACCTCTGCGCTCACATCGAAGCAGCCATTACGGAAGAACCGCCGTACAGCATCCGAGAAGGCGGCCTTATTAAGGACGGCTACAGCGCAGAACTGGACGAACTTAAGGCAAATTCCAAGGATGCGCGCCTCTGGATCGCAAATCTGGAGAATACGGAAAAAGAACGCACAGGCATCAGAACTCTTAAAGTAGGCTACAACAAGGTATTCGGATACTATATCGAAGTTTCCAATTCCTTTAAGGACCAGGTGCCGGAGAACTATATAAGAAATCAGACTCTGGTCGGCGGCGAGCGCTTCA
>JAKSSQ010000178.1 GCA_024403005.1 Clostridia bacterium
TCTATCAGAAGGACCAGATGCAGCGTGAACTCAATTATGCCATCGTAGACGAAGTTGACTCCATCTTAATCGACGAAGCAAGAACTCCGCTCATCATTTCCGGCATGGGTGCAAAATCCACGGATCTCTACAAGATTGCAGACAGATTCGTACGAACCTTAGTCCGCGGCGAAAAGCCTGAAGACGGAGAGGGTGAACCCACAGGCGACTTCACTATCGACGAAAAGGACAAGACAGTTTCCATTACCGAAGCAGGCGTTGCAAAGTGCGAAAAGTTCTTCGGAATTGAAAACTTCTCCGACCCCGAAAACATGGAAATCAACCACCATGTGCTTATCGCTTTAAAGGCTCATAACATTATGAAGCGCGACGTCGACTACATCGAAAAGGACGGCGAAATCGTTATTGTAGACGAATTCACAGGCCGCTTCATGTTCGGACGCCGCTACTCCGACGGTCTGCACCAGGCTATCGAAGCAAAGGAAGGAATTGAGGTCAGACACGAATCCAAGACCCTGGCTACAATTACCCTTCAGAACTACTTCCGCATGTACAACAAGCTGGCAGGCATGACCGGTACAGCAAAGACAGAGGAAGAAGAATTTACGGACATATACAACATGCAGGTTGTAACCATTCCTACAAACAAGCAGATTGCAAGAAAGGACATGGACGACTCCGTTTATACAACTCAGAAGGGCAAGTACATGGCAGTTCTGCAGAATATCGCTGAACACCATGCAACAGGCCAGCCCGTTCTGGTAGGTACCATTTCCGTAGAGAAGTCCGAAATGCTCTCCGATATCCTGAGCAGAAACGGCATCCCCCACAACGTGCTGAACGCAAAGCAGCATATGAAGGAAGCTGAAATTATCGCACAGGCAGGCCGCGAAGGCGCTGTAACCATCGCTACAAACATGGCCGGCCGTGGTACAGACATCCTGCTGGGCGGCAACCCGGACTACGAAGCAAAGCGCGAAATGAAAAAAATGGGTTACGAAGAAGAGACGATTTCCTACGCTTCCAGCTTCGTTCCCCTTACAGAACCGGAGCTTATCGCAGCAAGAGAAAAGTATCACGAGCTGCTGGATAAATTCTCCGCAGAAGCAAAGCCCGAACAGGAAAGAGTAAGGGCTCTCGGCGGACTCCACATTATCGGTACAGAACGCCATGAATCCAGACGTATCGACAATCAGCTGAGAGGCCGTGCCGGACGTCAGGGAGACCCGGGCAGCACTCAGTTCTTCGTTGCTCTCGACGACGACCTTATGCGCCTCTTCGGCGGAGACCGCATCAAGGGCATCATGGACAGAGTAGGTATGGAAGAAGGCATGCCCATCGAAGCAGGCATCCTGTCCAGAACCATCGAAAACGCTCAGAAGAAGGTAGAAGGCCGCAACTACGGCATCCGTAAGTACGTTCTGCAGTACGACGACGTTATGAACAGACAGCGTACTACCATCTACGACGAAAGAAACAGGGTACTCCACGGCGAAGACCTGCGCAGCCATATTACCGGCATGATGCAGGATCTGGTTACAGACATCCTGGACTACGTAACAGCTGCAGGCAAGTATCCCGAAGAATGGGATTATGCTGAACTCAATAAAAAGCTGAAGGCAATCAACCCCAATTTCAGAGAATTTGCATTCACTGAAGAACAGCTTGCACATCTGGACAGAGACATTCTGAATGAAGAATGCATGGCCATGATGGAAGAATTCTACAAGGCTAAGGAAGAAGAAATCGGCGTCGACCGCATGAGAGAAATCGAACGCATGATCCTCCTCAGAATTGTAGACAACAAGTGGATGGACCACATCGACGCGATGGATCAGCTTAAGACCGGCATCGGTCTGCGCGGCATCGGCCACGAAGATCCGGCTCAGGCATACGCAAACGAAGGCGCAGACATGTTCGAACTCATGGTTAAGAGCATCTGCGAAGACATGGTTAAGTTCGTATTTGCGGTCACACTCCAGACCAATTCCGAACGCCGCCAGGTTATCGGTTCCGGCATGGCAAGCAAGTCCGACGGCCAGTCTGCTCTGCAGCAGGCTAAGTCCGAAAGCATGCCGGCTGCTGCACCCAAAGCCACATCCACCAACGCAGGCGATGCAAAGCCCATGCCCGTAAAGGCTGAAAAGCTGCCAGGCAGAAACGACCCCTGCCCCTGCGGAAGCGGAAAGAAATACAAGAACTGCTGCGGAAGAAACAGATAAGAATGATTTTATTAGACGAAATTAAAAATTCACTGCCCGCCGCCAAGGAGACCCTGGGGAAGCTCAGGGAAAGCCTTTGACGTCGATGCAAAGCAGGAAAGACTGGACGAACTGACCTATCAGGCAGGTCTGCCCGGCTTCTGGGACGACCAGGACCGCGCGCAGAAAGCCATAAGGGAAAGAGGACAGCTGGAAGCTTCAATCGGAGAATATGCGAAGTGCGAAAGCCTTATCTCCGATACGGAAGTCATGATAGAAATGGCAGAAGAAGCGGAAGACGAAGAAATGGCAGCAGAAGCTGCTGCATGCTTTGCAGAATTTAAGGAAAAGTCCGAAGCTGCAATGCTCAAGACTCTGCTTTCCGACGAGTACGACCTAAACAATGCAATCGTTACTATCCATCCCGGTGCCGGCGGGATCGACGCTCAGGACTGGGCGGAAATGCTCCTTCGCATGTACACCCGCTGGAGCGAAAAGAAGGGCTTTAAGGTTAAAATCCTGGATCTCCAGAGAGACCCGGAAGCAGGCATCAAGAATGCCGAACTGCTTATCGAAGGCGACTACGCCTACGGCTTCTTAAAGACAGAAAGCGGCGTTCACAGACTGGTAAGAATCAGTCCGTTCAACGCCAACGGCAAGCGCCAGACCAGCTTCGCTCTGGTAGATGTAATGCCCGAACTCCCCGAAGATATCGAGATTAATATCAACCCGGAAGACCTGCGCATCGACACCTACAGATCCAGCGGTGCTGGCGGCCAGCACGTAAACAAGACAGACTCCGCAGTTCGAATTACTCACATACCTACGAATATCGTAGTTTCCTGCCAGAACGAACGAAGCCAGTTCCAGAACAAGGACTTCGCCATGCGCATGCTCTACGCAAAGCTGTACGCTCTGGCAAAACAGGAACACAAGGACAAGATCAGCGAACTCCACGGCGACTACGGACAAATCGCCTGGGGCAGCCAGATTCGCTCCTACGTATTCCAGCCCTACACCATGGTAAAAGACCACAGAACAAGCCACGAAACCAGCAACGTAAGCGCTGTAATGGACGGCGCTCTGGACGGATTTATAAACGCATCGCTGAATGCGCTCCAAAGAGGTGAGATCTAATGGATGACATGAATCGTAAAAAACGGTTCCTCATAAACGCAGGCTATGTAGTAACCTGCTTCATCATCTTTTATCTTATCGTAAG
>JAKSSQ010000179.1 GCA_024403005.1 Clostridia bacterium
TTCGGCAAGGATACCCGCATTACAAAGCTGGAAGACGGTTCTTTCGAAGCTTCTTTCGTGACCGCACCGGAAGGCTTCATATACTGGGCTTTGCAGTACATGCAGCACGTGGAAGTTCTGGAGCCTCAGCACGTAAGAGACAAGGTTGTGGAAGCCATTAAGAACAACAGATACGGAGTTTAATAAGACAAAACAAGGGCGGCCCGAGGGCCGCCCTTTTAGCATGCTTAAGAGTATTTAGAATGTGCTTTCGATGCGCTTTGCGCACTTGCTGTTCTTCTTGATAAGGATGATTGCTCTTTCGCAGGTAGCCTTGCCGTCGCTGATCTTCGGGTCAACAAGGAGCAGGTATGCACCGTCTGTTAATTCGTAGACGCTGCCTGCCAGAGTATCGGGAGATTCGTGGCCTGTAACCATGGCCTTCTTGTTGTCGAATACGACCTTGAGTTCGTCGCCTTCGCCCATGCCCCAGCTGATGTTCTGAGCTTCGCCTTCTGCTTCGATGGTGTAGCCGATGGCAATCTGGTTTTCTTCGCCGGGTACGAATCTGATTTCTGTGCCGATCATGGATCTGCTGTTATAGTAGTCGTGGATGTAGAGGTCCGGATCGCGGAGATAGAGGCTTGTTTCTGCAAGGAGCAGCTTGATTTCGTCAGCTGTCATAACGGGGTCGTAAGTCTGGAGAGTTTCTGCCAGATACTTGCTTGCTTCGGGGCTTCCGAAGTTCTGAACGATGGACTGGTGCTTAGCCTTGAGGAGCATGGATGCTGCATCTTCGTAGTCTTCGTCCAGCTTCTTGAATTTTCTTATTGCAGCTTCGGGATCGCCGCTGTCCAGAGCGTTGCAGCCTTCGTCGTAAAGTGCTTCCTTTTCTGCTTCCTGAGCTTCGATTATGCCTTCGATTTCTGCTGCGCGGTCTGCGGAATCTTTGAAATCTCCAAGTCCGCGGAAAGTGGTAAGAGCTGTTTCCAGGTCTCCCAGTTCGAACAGCTGGTCTGCGATGTCGTAAGCCATGTAGTCGTAGCATTCAATGGCCATATCGTCGGAATCCTTATAGCCTTCCATTGCGATGAATGCATCTGCTGCTTCTTCGTAATAGCCTTCGTTAAAGAGTTCCATGGCTGCATTGTACTGCTGCTGGGGAACATATATGAATTTATAGCCGAGGCCTGCTGCCACTGCCAGAACGATTACCAGCAGCGCAATAATGACGCCTTTATTGGATTTCTTTTTAGCGGCTTCCTCTTCGGCGCCGGCAAGAAAACTGTCGAGTATCTGTTCTTTTTCGTCTTTAGCTTCGGGAGCTGCAGGTTCTGCTGCTTCGGTCTTAACTTCTTCAGTTTCCGGTGCAGTTTCCTGGTTTTCCTTTAAAATGTCTTTATTATCGCTCATGCCAATCTCCTTTTCGAATATATATTCAGTTTACAACCTTACCCCCTTTGGTTCAACAGAAAAAGACCCGGAAAAGAAATTCCGGGTCTTTAAATTTACATGTGTTTACTTTTCGAGAAGGTCGTAAGCCATGCCGTAGGGCTTGCCGGGGATGAACTGACCATCGCCGGGCTGGCCAACGTACTTAGCGTCGTCTACTACAACCTTACCGCGGAGCAGAACTGTTTCTGCGCGGCCGATCTGTTCGCAGCCTTCATACGGCTGGTATGTAAGACCGTTGGGGTTGGATTCGAGGGACCATGTACCTCTGTATTCGGGGTCGAAGATTACGATGTCTGCATCGGAACCAACCTGGATTGTACCCTTTCTGGGGTAAAGGCCGTTAACCTTTGCGGGGTATTCCATATTGATTTCTACGAACTTTTCCTTGGTCATCTTGCCCTTTGCTACGCCGTAGGACCAGCAAACGTTAAGTCTGTCAGGAGCGCCGGGGCAGCCGTTGGGAACCTTACGGAAGTCTACGCAGCCCAGTTCTTCGTCGAAGCCCCATTCCTTCTGGTACTGAGGAATGGAGGAGTTGTCGGAACCGAGGATGGACAGTGTATCGTTGTTGAGAGCCTTCCACAGATATTCTCTGTCGGGTTCTTCTCTGAGCGGGGGGCTGCAGATCCAGTGAACAGCCTGCTTCCAGTCGGGGTTGTCCATGAGATGCGGATCGAGAACCAGGTAGTGGGGGCAGGTTTCGCCCATAACGGGAGCGCCCTTAGCTCTTGCTTCCTTGATAACTTCGCCTGCTTCTTCGCAGGAAACATGTACTACGCAGAGGGGGCAGCCTGTAGCTGTAGCGAAACGTACAGCCTTGCTTACGGATTCTGCTTCGCCCCACTGGGGTCTTGTCATGTAGTGGTACTTGGGTTCATAGTGGCCTTCAGCTGCAGCGGAGTCTCTTGCGTCGTCGAGAACGTCCGGGTTTTCAGCGTGAACCATCATTGTCATACCGTGCTTTCTTGCTTCCTTCATGAAAGCGAGGAGCTTTGTATCGTCCATGTAAAGAGCTGTGCCCTTGTATGCGAGGAAGAGCTTCATTGTGGGAACGCCCATTTCAACGAGCTTTTCAACTTCTGCCAGGGATTCTTCGCCTCTGTAGTCTACGCAGCAAGCGTGGAGTGCGAAGTCGGGGGATACTCTGCCCTTAGCTCTTGTGTTAATTCTGTAGTCGATGGATTCGCAAAGGCTCATTCCGGGTTCGTTTGTGCAGAAGTCAACGATAGTTGTTGTACCGCCGAGCAGTGTGCACCATGTTGTTTCATAGCCGGCATTTGTTGTCTTGCCGTCTGTGTTCAGAGCTTCGAAGTGAGCGTGATTATCTACGCCGCCGGGGAAAACGTACTTGCCGGCTGCATCGATCTCCTTGTCGAAAGGTCCCTGCAGATCCTTACCGATAGCTGCAATCTGTTCGCCGTCTACGAGGATATCGGCCTTGATTTCGCCTGTGGTAGTCAGGATGGTACCATTCTTAATAAGTGTTTTCATTCCTAGTCCTCCTAAAAAAACTAGTCCGGACAAACCGCGGGGTTTGTTCTGGTATTATTGAATAATATAATTCCGGGGACTTTTGTGGTCTTTCTATGCTGTTCTCCTCATTAAAGTCCAATTGTAGTATATCCAAGTTTATTTGCGCTTTCAAGGCCAAAATCGCCCCGTAGAGGCAAATAAGAGCGAGTTGCAAGGGAAAACCAATCATTGTAAAATAAGTCCGTAAACAGTCCGAAATTCAAGAGAGGTTTTTATGAAAAGAATTCCTATTTTAATAGACACAGACCCCGGCGTAGACGATTTCTTCTGCCTGGCTCTGGCAATCGCAAACAGAGACAAGTTCGACATCCGCGCAGTTACAACCATCGGCGGCAACAACTGGACCGAAGTTACAACCCGCAATGCCCTGGACATCCTGGACTGGCTGGGCTGCGATTCTCCCGTTGCAGCAGGCGCAAAGAGCTACCTGCGCGAA
>JAKSSQ010000018.1 GCA_024403005.1 Clostridia bacterium
AAGGAACTTTTGCCTTTAACCGGTTACATCCACGGCGGCTGCTCTCCCATAGGTATGAAAAAGCAGTTCCGCACTACAGTGCACGAAACTGCTGGAAATTTCGACGTTATTATGTTCAGCGCAGGCAAAATCGGCTACCAGGTGCAGATGCCTGTTGCAACTCTCGGGAAAATTGTGCCGATTCAGCTGGCAGACGTGTCCGATCCGATGGAGGATGTTTAATTTTTAAACATCTGCATCATACCCGGATCCAGTTCCTTAAGGATTGCGAATTCCTCTGCGATATCGTAGCTCATGCCGGAGTTGAGCCACTCAATTATCTGGCCGAAGCATTCGCAGCGGTAGAACCGGATAAGGGGCTCACGGTATTTGGCCGGAATCTGCTCCTTGGAGAACAAGGCAGCGGCATAAATCCTTATAACCGTATTGCATACTTTAAGGACGTGCTGCTCGTAAGCGGCTCTTTTAGAGGAACTGTAGATGTGCTCTATCTCGGTTCTGTGCTCCAGAGTCGTTGAAATTAATGCTTTTATGCACTCTTCTATGGAATCTATGGAAGAGTGCTCTTTTATTTTTTCTTCAGCCTGCTGGATAACTATGGAATAGAGCAGGTCTTCTATATCTTTAAAGTGGTAATAGAACGAATTTCTGTTAACTCCTGCACCGGATACGATATCGGTTATGCTTATATCATCTATGTCTTTTTCTGAAAGGAGAGAAACGAATTCCTTTTCGATTTTTTCTTTTGCTGTAATTCTCATATAATTTCTCTAATTCATGCGGGATGCTGCGCCGAGAATCATGTCGTCGGCAATCTGAATAAGTTCTTCTTTTGGAAGAATTCCGCCGCTGCCGAACCAGGTGCCAACGATTCCTATAAGCCCGTAAGCTGCAAAGCTGAGGAAATAGTCCGCTTTTTCTTCGGGAATGGGGTCCCTGTGGATGTTCATAAGGCAGTCTTTATTTCTCATGATCATCTGCTGCAGTCTCAGCGTGAACCCACTCACTTCGTTATTATCAAAAAGGATGAAGCAGGTGTCTTTTTCTTCTATGACAAAATCCAGAATAGGTTCCAGGATTGGTCTTACGGATTTTTCCTCTGTAGCCGCTGTGCAGTTGATGTCTATTAATTCCTGCGCTTTTGCTTCCAGATCGTTTTCTATGCTCTGAAGCAGCTCAACAGTATCCGCGTAGTGCAGGTAGAATGTCCCGCGGTTAAGGTCCATGCGCTCTGTAATATCCTTAATGGATATGTCTTTGAATTTTTTGATGTGCATAAGCTCAAGCAGGCCCTGCTTAAGCATGCGGCTGGACGGTTGTGCCCGCTTATCATCGGTGTTGTTAAGCATTTTCAGCCTCGTTTATAAAAATATTTTGCAGAATGCAGACAAACCGGCCGGTTTGTCTATTGTTTTATCCCGTCACAATAATTATTATCTATTACGTCAAAATAATCAACAATTTTCTATTAATGTACGTTTGTAAATAAACTAGGTGAAACTTAAATGGCAGGAAGAAAGACATTATTAACGAGAGTTACAGCAGCTGCAGCAGCATTGGCCATGATTGGGTCAAGCGCATCTGCGGCATTTGCGGAAGGTTACATAGGAGACGGGGTTAGTGCATCCTTCGACGAAGCTTATTATGCAACGGTGGACTATTACGGAAACCTTCAGGAGGCAAGCGTAGTAAAGAGCTATGTGCTCAACGGCGCTAACGAAATTACGGATTACGGCGAATACGATGAGGCAATTAACCTTACAGATGGTACTAATCCCGTATTTTCCAACGGAAAGACTACGTTTAAGTTTGCAGACGGAAATGTTCCTTCTCATTTCTATTTTGAAGGCAAGACGAGGCAGCCTTATCAGAATCTGCCCTGGAGCATTGCAATCCACTACACTTTAAACGGTGTTCCCACAAAGGCCGAAGACCTGGCAGGAAAAACCGGTGTAGTTGAAATAAACCTGGACATCGTGCCAAACGAGAATGCCAGCGAATATGCAAAGAACAACTACGTACTTACCGCTATGTCCATGTTCAACCAGGACGACATTCTCTCTTTAAGAGCAGAAGGCGCTCAGGTTCAGCTCGTCGGTAATCTCCGTACAGTGCTTTTCTTCGCTATGCCCGGAGAGGAAAGACACTTTACAATCAGCGTGGGAACTGAAGACTTTTCTTTCGGCGGATTGACTTTCCTCATGGTGCCTGCAACTCTTGCCCAGCTTCAGGAATTTGCCTATTTAGGGGATAAAAAGGACGAATTAGAGTCGGATTACAGAAGAATTTCCGGAAGTCTGGATACATTTCTGGATTCTCTGGACAGCGTGAGCCACGGTCTTCGCGGAACAGCAGAAGGTCTCGATGAGCTCCAGGATGCGAGAGAAATGATTTCCGCAGGAAAAGGGCAGGTTTACCAGGATGCAGATAAGCTCAAGACAGATTTAACGGATCTTTCCGCACTTCTGCAGCCTGTTTCTTCCGATCTCGACACAGCAAGCAAAGCTTTAACAGAGTCCAAAGATCTGTTAACAGTTCTCAACAACCAGCTTCAGTCCATGGACAGCGACCTGGCTAAACTCGGCAGAGTACTGGACGATTTCAGCGACAGCTATAAGGACATCAACAAGAGGGTTAATGAACTCAATTCTGTAAAATCCAGCCTGGAATCTACAGCTAAAAGTTTAAAAGCTCTTGCTAATCTCTCCATTCCGGAGCTTGAACCCATCATGGGCGGCATGTCTCAGGCAGAACTGGAAGCAGCTTTAACTCAGGCTCAGCAGCTCCATATGGTTCATAATTCCGTAGGAAGCGGTTCGGATCTGGATTTCGGCAAGTTCATGACCGCAATACTCATTGCAAAAGGAGAATCCACTTCTTCCGCAGCAGCAAAAGCTGCTTCTATGGCAACTGTATATTCAACATATGGCTCTAAGGAAGAAGCCTACGCAGCCGCTGCTGCAGCTGTATTCGGCGCATACGGAGTAACCCCCGAAACTGCGCCGGATCCTGTAAAGGAAGCCGCTGCCGCAAAGGGCACGGAAGCTGCAACGGCCTGGGCGACTGCAGATACTTTAAAATCTGCCTTTACCGCAGCTGATGCATCGGGAGACAATAATTCCGCAATTAATTTCGTTGAATTTATTTACGGTGTTCTCCTTGTCAAGCAGGAACCGGGCGCTAAGGAAAAGGCTGAAAGCTTAAATTCTCTCTACGAAATCAACGAAGCAGATCCAGGACTTCTTAAGATTCTGCTGGTTGAATCAAAGACCATTAACGAGACTATTGAAGATGTAAACGGATCCATCTCTGCTGCAAACAATGTATTTTCCAAAGTCGGAAATAACAGCGCAGCGCTTTTAAGCGATCTGGAGGACGTAATAGGGGACATTAAGGATTTAAGAAAACTTCTGGATGCGGCAGACGACGGTGTTGATGTTGCAGAATCCGTTGCTAAAAAATCCAGAGATATGCTCAAGAGCGTAAATGAATTAAAACTTCTGGCAGATAAATACGAACCCGAAGTTCAAAGCAGCCGTGCAAACATGAAGGCTATAACAGCCAATGCATCTGATTCTGTCAGCGATGCGGTAACATTCATGGGTTCATTCGAAGAACTTCTTAAGACTTCCGGAGTAAAACTGGACCAGGGTACTAAGGATACCCTTGCAAACCTGAGTGTTACTTTGAGAGCAACAGCCGACAGTTTAGGAAAGACCAACGATCTTAAGGCTGCAAAAAACAGTATTAAGGATATTATCGAAGAAACCTGGAATAAATACACAGGCGATGTAAACAATCTGCTTCTCATGGACGCAAATGCACCCGCACAGTCCATTACAGATGACCGCAATCCGGCGCCTTCCAGCGTTCAGATTTTAATAAGATCTCAGGAAATAAAAGTTTCCGATGCTGCGATGGCTGAAAATTCGGCCAGCACCGGCAGCTCTTCAACGCTGTGGCAGAGAATAGCGAACATGTTTAAATCCATGGCAGCTGCAGTAACAGGCATTTTTAAGTAGGGGGCAGGCTTTATGATAGAAAAGTTTGCGAATAAACTTACAAGAAAACCAAAGCTGATTGCGATCATCGCAGCAATCCTGCTGATTCCGTCAGCCCTGGGTTATGTTGGAACAAAAGTCAATTATGATATTCTGTCCTATCTTCCGGATAATCTTCAGTCTTCCAAAGGTATGGATATGCTGGAAGAACCGTTCCGCATGGCTGCTACGGGCATGCTTATCGTGGAAGACATGCCATCCGGCTACACTAACGAGCTTATTAACGAAATTAAGAACGTAGAAGGTGTAGGCAATGCAATCTGGGTAAGCAATATAGTTGGTATCCAGGTGCCTTCAAATATGATTCCTGAAGATCTTCGTCAGATGTTTTTCAGCGGAAAAGGGACAATGATGATTATTCAATACGAAAATCCCTGCGCTTCGGAAGAGACTATGGCAGCTATCGAAGAAATCCGCAGCATATGCAATTCCAAGTGCTACCTTGCAGGTTTCTCCGTAGTTATTAAGGATACGAGGGATATCATCAACAAAGAACTGCCGCTGTTTATTCTCGTAGCTGTAGTCCTTTCTCTGGCAGCCATGATGCTTACGCTGGAATCTACTGTACTCCCCGGTGTGCTTCTTGCAAATATCGGAATAGCGATTATTTATAACTTCGGTTCCAACATCGTTTTAGGGGAGATTTCCTACATTACCCAGGCCATAGCCGCTGTTCTTCAGCTGGGTGTTACCATGGACTATTCTGTATTTCTCTACAGACGTTTTGAGGAAGAACTTAAAAATTATGAGGACCCCAGAGATGCCATGGCTCAGGCTGTAGTCGCCGCTTTTAAATCTCTTACTGGTTCCAGTTTGACCACAATTGCCGGTTTCCTTGCGCTCTGCTTTATGCAGCTTACGCTGGGCAAAGACATCGGTATTGTAATGGCTAAGGGCGTCGTACTCGGTATTGTGACCGTAATTCTCGTTCTGCCTGCATTGATTCTGATCTTCGCAAAGCAGATAGACAGCCATAAACACAGGTGCCTTATTCCTTCCTTCGAAAGGGTAAACCAGTGGATTATAAAACACAGAGCCGTTTTTGCTGCAATTGCGGTCATCGTGTTCCTTCCCGCTTACTGGGCCCAGAGCCATGCTCCTGTTTACTATAAGCTTGATGAATCTCTGCCCCGCGATCTTCCTTCCATCGTAGCAAATGAAAAACTTAAGGATGAATTCGACATGGCCACGTCTCATTTCGTAGTAATGAAGGACGATTTTACCAATTCAGAGCTCAATGAGATGGAAAACAGGATAGAAGAACTTCCCGGAATTTCCAGTCTGGTATCTTACAATGCCATGCTGGGCGCAGGTATTCCAAGCTTCTTTATTCCGTCTGAAATTACAGACATGTGCAAAAAAGACGGCTACCAGCTCATGATGATAAATTCAAAGTATGCTACGGCTTCCGCCGAAGCAGGGGAGCAGATCGATGCTTTGAATTCTATTCTTAGGGACTACGACCCGGATGCCATGCTCACCGGAGAAGCCGCTCTTACGGAGGATTTAATCAAGACGATGGCTGTGGATTTCAAGGTTACTAATATTATTTCCGTAGCTGCAATTGCGGTCATAATAGCCATAGTATTTAAATCCATATCCATTCCGGTCGTGCTGGTTGCAGCCATAGAGCTTGCCATTTATATTAACCAGGGCATTCCGTATTTCACGGATACCCCGGTAGCTTTCGTAGCGCCGACACTCATAAGCTGCATTCAGCTGGGTGCAACGGTAGACTACGCGATACTTATGACTTCCAGATTCCAGGAAGAACTTCAGTCCGGAAAAGACAGGTTTGAAGCTGTCCGGATAGCTGCAAATACTTCAGACGAGTCGATTATCACCAGCGCTCTGGTTATGCTCTGCGCGACAATGGGTGTATCCTTTGTATCTTCCATCGATATGATCGGAGATATCTGCATTATGCTGGCCAGAGGTGCGGTAATTTCAGCTGTCATGAGCATTTTCTTCCTTCCTGCAATCCTCTGCGTATGCGAACCGCTGTTCAATAAAACAACGCTGAACTGGCGCACTAAAAAGGAAAAGAGTCTGTTAAAACAGCAATAATCTGCATGATAATTAAATAGTTTAAACGTATCTTTGACCCCGAGCATCTCCTCGGGGTCTTTTTGCTTTACTCTGCTAAAGCGATAAAGGGGGACGGGGGTGCTTTAACGCTTTAGCACGCTAAAGAGGGACGGGGGTGCTTTAACGCTTTAGCAGAGTGAAGCGAACCTGTCCCCATTTGTAAACTTGTGGGGATGGAGCCGGCGGAATTATTATGAAAAGGCACCCACAGGAGGTTATTTATGTATTCACGAGTGCTGAGCAGCTGCCTCTACGGACTTTCCGGCGATTTAACATGGGTGGAAGTCGATGTGGAGAACGGGCTGCCTAATTTTTCAATAGTAGGGCTGGCAAACCAGTCCATAAAAGAAGCAAAAGAACGAATCCGCTCTGCAGTAAAAAACTGCGGTTTTAAGTTTCCCGATAAGCGAATAACGGTAAATCTTACCCCTGCAAACAAGAAAAAAGAAGGTTCGCATTTCGATCTGCCCATAGCTATCGGGCTTTTAATCTCGGAAGGCGGCATGGAAATTAAAGGCGATATTCGCAGGACTGCATTCCTCGGAGAATTAACTCTGGACGGCCGAATCGACCCTGCGGAAGGCGTTCTCCCGATGATAATTGGCCTTCAGGCGAAAGGTATAGAGAGGGTCGTGATACCAATCAAAAACCTTTCGGAAGCCTGTCTTGTCAAGGGTATGGAAATAGTTCCTGCCGAGAGTCTGAGCCAGGTGGTGGATTTTCTTACCGGCTTTACGGATATCGAAGTTATTACTGCAGAGGGGTTTAAACCCTCGGATTCCTGCATAGATGCGCCGGATTTTGCGGATATAAAGGGGCAGGCTTTCGTGAAGCGAGCTGCACAGGTGGCCGCCGCAGGCGGCCACGGGCTTCTGATGATTGGGTCACCGGGAGTAGGAAAAAGCATGGTTGGAAAGCGGATTCCGGGCATCCTTCCGCCTTTAACCTACGAAGAACAGCTGGATGTTACGCAGATTTACAGCGTTGCCGGGCTGCTGACAGGCGATATGCCGATGATAACCACCAGGCCCTGGCGGGCTCCTCACCACAACATGTCGGCCGCTGCGCTAACCGGAGGAGGGACAAAGCCGAGACCAGGAGAAATATCCCTTTCCCACTGCGGCGTGCTGTTTCTGGACGAGCTTCCGGAGTTCAGCAGTCACGTGCTCGAAACTCTGCGCCAGCCTCTGGAAGATGGCTGCGTGACGATTTCCAGAGCTAACGGCCATATAACTTATCCGAGCCGTTTTATGCTCACTGCCGCGATGAACCCGTGCAAGTGCGGTTATTTCGGCGACCCTTTAAAGCAGTGCACCTGCACTGAAACAGACCGCAAAAAGTACATGGGACGGATTTCCGGGCCGCTTTTAGACCGCATCGACATGCATGTGGCTATGGAGCGCATAGTCTACGAAGATATTGCGGAGACAGCAGCTTCGCAGGAAGGGAACATTACTTCTGCGCAGCTGCGAGAAGGCGTTATAAAAGCTGCAGAAATACAGAAGGAAAGGTACAAAAGACTTAAAATTTTAAGCAATTCCCAGCTAAGTCCTGCCCAGATTCAGAAATTTTGCAAGGCTGAACGCAATGCATCCGCATTGCTGGAACAGGCCTTCAGCCGCTTTAACCTGTCTGCCCGGTCGTATCACCGCATCCTTAAAGTCGCAAGAACTGCAGCCGATCTGGAAGGCAGCGACATCATAAGAGAGACCCACATGCTGGAAGCTCTCAGCTACCGCATGCCTGAAAAATTCTTCGGATAGGGCCGGAAATTGCACAAAACGAGAGGAAAACAAGATTTATGGATAATTTAATATACTGGCTGTGGCTCAGCCTTATACCTAATATAAGTGCTGACAAAAAACATTTTATGGTAAACCTATTCGGCTCTCCGGAAGGAGTCTTCCGAGCCGGAAATAACGATTTAGAGCAGATTTTCAGCGCATATTACGAGGTTTCTTCTGCAGTTAAACTGCTGGAAGCCTTGAAATTAAGAGATTTATCCCTGGCGAAAGCAAATATACAAAAAGCTGCGCGCATTGGAGTCAGGCTTATTTCCTACGATATGGAGGAGTATCCAAAACAGCTGAAAGAGATAAAAGACCCGCCGCTGGTGCTTTTCTGCATAGGAGATGTTTCGCTGCTTAAAACCAGATGCCTTGCGATAGTCGGAACCAGAAGAGCTTCGACTTACGGAAGATGGGCAGCCGGGGAGATTGCAAAGAAAACCTCAAGCTGCGGCCTTACTATTGTATCTGGAATGGCGGAAGGCATAGATTCCTTTGCCCATAAAGGATGCCTGGCCTGTGGCGGCAAAACCATTGCAGTGCTTGGAACAGGGGCAGATGTATGCTTTCCCAACAGCAATACAGCTCTGTACGAACAGATTGCAAGAGAAGGGCTCATCGTGTCCGAATATCCGCTGGGAAGTCCCGGATATCCGTCTAACTTTCCTCAGCGCAACAGGATAATATCCGGGCTCAGCAGGGACTGCATAGTGGTGGAAGGGGCAGTTAAAAGCGGATCTCTTATTACAGCCGGTTTAGCCGCCGAGCAGGACCGCAATGTATTCGCCGTACCAGGAAACATAAATCAGCCGGGAAGCGCCGGCACGAATCTGCTGATTTCTGAAGGTGTGCCGCCCATAACATCCATGAACAGCGTCCTTAATCTGCTTAATATCGACTTTAAATCTGCAGCAGAAAGGGTAAATCTGAGCCCAGAAGAACGAAAACTCTATAACTTTATAATTCAGGACGGAAGTGCATCCAGAGAATTTATTTTAGCTAAGACCGATCTGGACGCTTCCCGCGGCTCCGCATTGCTTTCAGCCCTTGAAATTAAAGGGCTTATAAGGCAGGAAGGCAGCAGAATTTACGCGGTAAAGCAAGTATAGTTCTGTGCAGAAAACTAATCTTTATAAAAAATACACCATAATTGCACTTTACATTTTCTACATTATATCTATAATAGAAAACGAATTTTTACATTATATAGAGGTAAAACTATTATGGCTACAGCAAAGAATCTTGTAATTGTAGAGTCGCCTTCCAAGGCAAAGACAATCCAGAAATTCCTCGGCAGCAGATATAACGTTATTGCAAGCGCAGGCCACCTGAGAGATCTCCCCAAGAGTACTCTGGGCATCGACATGGATAACGATTTCGAGCCGAAATATATAAACGTCCGCGGCAAGGCGGATCTTATAAAATCCATCAAGAAGGAAGCGAAAAGTGCAGGCAAAATATACCTTGCAACAGACCCTGACCGCGAAGGAGAAGCTATTTCCTGGCATCTCTGCGGACTTCTGGGAATCGAACCGGAAAGAGCTTACAGAGTAGTATTTCCGGAAATCACCAAGACTGCAGTTCTTGAAGGCATTAAGAACAGCAGGCCTATTGACATGAACCTCGTAAACGCTCAGCAGGGCAGAAGAGTCATGGACAGAATTGCCGGCTACGAAATCAGCCCGGTGCTCTGGAGCAAAATAGGCAAGGGTCTTTCCGCAGGCAGAGTTCAGTCTGCAGCTTTAAAGATTATCTGCGACAGAGAAAGAGAAATCGAAGACTTTACAGCAGACGAATACTGGGTAATCTCTGCAGACCTTACAAAGCAGACAGGCACCCAGGTTCAGCAGAAAAAGAATACATTCAATGCAGTTCTCGCATCTAAGAAGGGCCGCAAGGTAGAACTCAAGTGCAAAGAAGATTCCGATAAGGTTCTCGCAGCTCTTAAGGACGGAGATTACGTGGTTTCCAAGCTGGAAGAGAGCGAAACCTCCAAGAGACCTTACGCTCCCTACACCACAAGCACCATGCAGCAGGATGCTGCTAACAAGCTCAATTTCTCCCCGACCAAGACCATGATGCTGGCTCAGCAGCTCTATCAGGGCATTTCCGTAAAGGGCCACGGCACCACCGGTCTCATAACCTACATGAGAACAGACTCCGTACGTATTTCCGACGAAGCCGATGCAGCCTGCAAGGCTTACATCGCAGAGGAATACGGCCGCGAATACCTGGGAAACAACAGGTATTCCAACAAGGCAGGCGCTGCTCAGGACGCACATGAAGCTATCCGTCCGTCCCACATGGACATGGTTCCCGAAGACGTTAAGGATTCACTCACACCCGAGCAGTACAAGCTTTATAAGCTGATTTGGTCACGCTTTGTAGCGAGCAGAATGAAGCCCGCTCTGTACAACAGCGTTTCCGCAGAAATTGAAAACAGCGGATATATCTTTAAGGCAAGGGGTTCAACTCTCAAGTTCCAGGGCTACCAGAGAGCTTACAGCGACGGTTCCAAGGAAGATAAGGACAAGGCTCTGCCGCCTCTTGAAACAGGTGAAGTTCTCAAGCTGGTTGACCTCAATGGGGAACAGAAGTTCACTCAGCCGCCCAGCAGATTCACAGAAGCCAGCCTCATCAAGGAAATGGAAGAAAACGGAATCGGCCGTCCGAGCACTTACGCTACAATCGTGAACACACTCACAACAAAGCGCTACGTTGCTAAGGAAAAGAAGTCCTTAATGCCTACAGACCTGGGCGAAAAAATTACTTACGTAATTATGGAGCCCTACTTTAAGGAACTGGTAGACGTAAGCTTTACAGCAAACATGGAATCCGAGCTGGACAAGGTAGAAGAAGGCAAACTCCGCTGGCAGAACGTAGTAGGGGATTACTACAACGGCTACCTTAAGGACGAGCTCGTAAAGGCCCGCAGCGAAGTTGAAAAGCTCGTGACCGCACCGGAATACATCGGAGAAGACTGCCCCGACTGCGGACAGCCCCTCGTAAAGAAGAACGGCAAGTTCGGCAGCTTTATCGCCTGCTCCAACTACCCCAAGTGCAGATATACGAGAACAATTATCGTAGGAACAGGCGTTCCTTGCCCCAAGTGCGGAAACGAAATCATCGTTAAGCGCAGCAGAAAGGGCAAGACCTTCTACGGATGCTCCGGATATCCCGAATGCGACCAGGTTTACTGGTATAAGCCGGTGGACAAGAAGTGCCCCAAGTGCGGAAGCCTTCTCGTGGAAAGAGGCAAGAAGCTGGTATGCAGCGGCGAAAACTGCAGCTACAGCGAAGCTAAGAAGCCCGAATAAACTATAAACAGTAAGGATCAAAAGGGAATAAATGAGGTAAGAAACATGATCGAATTTCACGCAACCACAATAGTCCTCGTCAGGAGAAGCCCGGACGACATCTGCATCGGCGGAGACGGCCAGGTAACCATGGGCGAAAAGACTATCATGAAGAATAATGCTAAAAAAGTCCGCAAGATCTATAAGAACAGCGTAATTACAGGCTTTGCAGGCTCTGTTTCCGATGCATTCTCCCTCACAGAGAAGTTCGAAAAGAAGCTGGAAGAACACGGCGGCAACCTTAAGAGAGCCGCAGTTGCACTGGCTCAGATGTGGAGAAGCGATGCAGGTGCAAGAAACCTGGAAGCTTTAATGCTTGCAGCAGACAAGGAAAGCGTGCTCTTAATCTCCGGAAACGGCGAAGTTATCGAACCGGACGACGACTACGTGGCAATCGGCAGCGGCGGAAACTACGCTTATGCAGCAGCCCACGCTTTATTCGACCATACAGACATGAGCGCAGAAGAAATTGTAAGAGAATCCCTTAAGATTGCTTCCGATATCTGCGTCTTCACAAACAACCACATTTCCGTGGAAAAGCTGTAAGGAGGCACCCATGGCAAGCACATTTTACAGTTATACACCGAAAGAAATCGTCGCAGAGCTGGATAAATACATTATCGGCCAGGAAAGAGCCAAGAAATCCGTAGCAGTAGCTTTAAGAAACCGCTACAGAAGAAGTCTGCTTTCCGACGAAATGAAGGAAGAAATCTCTCCCAAGAACATCCTCATGATGGGTCCCACAGGCGTCGGCAAGACCGAAATCGCAAGATGACTTGGAAAGCTTATGGATGCGCCTTTCGTTAAGGTCGAAGCAACAAAGTTCACAGAAGTAGGTTACGTCGGCAGGGATGTTGAATCCATGGTAAGAGACCTGATGGAAGCTTCCATCCGCGTGACCAAACAGATGAGAATGGCAGAAAAATACGAAGCTGCTTCTCAGCTGGCAGAGGAAAAGATTATCGAAGCCATTATTCCCGGAAAGAAGAAGCCTGCCGCAAATTCAGGCGTAAGAGGACCTTTCGACTTCCTTCTCGGTAATACAGGCGGCGGCACTGCAACCTATACACAGACTACAGAAAAGATAGACGACCGCAAGGACCCGCAGGAAAACGACATTGAACTGGCAAGAGCTCAGGTTCGCCAGCAGCTCAGAAACGGGCTTCTGGAAGAACAGTACATCGAAATAGACGTGGTAGAACAGCCTAAGGAAAACACTCTGGACGTATCCCAGGGAGGAAGCATTTCCCTCGGCAGCATCTTCGGAGATGCTCTGCCCAAGCGCACAAAGAAGAAAAAGCTCAAGGTTAAGGATGCTCGCAAGATCCTTACCGAACAGGAAGCTCAAAACATGATCGACATGGACCAGGTTACCCAGGAAGCTCTGGATAACTGCGAGCAGAACGGCATTATCTTTATCGACGAAATCGACAAGATTGCCAGCAGCGGCTACAAGGGCGGCGCAGATGTATCCCGCGAAGGGGTTCAGCGCGACATCCTGCCCATCGTAGAAGGAAGCGTCGTGAACACAAAGTACGGCCCCGTTAAGACAGACCACATTCTGTTTATCGGCGCAGGTGCTTTCCACGTATCAAAGCCCACAGATCTTATTCCCGAACTTCAGGGCAGATTCCCCATCCGCGTAGAGCTGGAAAACCTTACAAAACACGATTTTGTAAGAATTCTTACCGAACCGGACAACGCGCTCTTAAAGCAGCACAAGGCACTTCTGGAAACAGAAGGTGTGCGCGTTGAGTTCACGGAAGAAGCTGTGGAAGAAATCGCAACCATGGCCTTTATGCTCAACGAACGCACGGAAAACATCGGTGCAAGAAGACTCCATACCATTATGGAAAAACTTCTCGAAGACATTTCCTTTAACCTGCCCGACGAAAGCACGAACGAAATCACCATCGATGCAGATTACGTTCTGGGCAAGTTCGAAGCACAGATTCACGAAGACGACATAGACAGATTTATTTTATGATAAGAATTAAAGACGACGGAACAGTTGTTGAAAGAGAAGAATACAGAGCCATTCTGGCCGGAGTAAGCCTAGGAGAGGACATTACTTATTCCATGGAGGAACTGACTGGGCTTTCCGAAGCTGCAGGCATCCACGTTCTTGGCACCCTTACGCAGAATGTTGACAAAATCAACGCTGCAACCTACATGGGCAAGGGCAAACTTCTGGAACTGGGCCAGCTTTGTGCTGCAATGGAAGCGGATCTGGTTGTGTTCAACGACGAACTGTCCGGCATGCAGCTGAGAAACCTGGAAGATGCCTGCGGAGTAAGGGTAATCGACAGAACCATCCTTATTCTGGACATTTTCGCAGACAGAGCTACCTCCAGAGAAGGCAAGCTCCAGGTTGAACTTGCGCAGCTCCAGTACAGAATGCCTAGACTTCTTGGCTTCGGCAAATCTCTTTCCAGACTGGGCGGCGGCATCGGCACGAGAGGCCCCGGCGAAACCAAGCTGGAAACAGACAGACGCCACATTCAGCACAGAATGGATGAAATCCGCAAGGAAATGGAAGAAGTTAAGTCCACCAGAAGCACTCAGCGCGCAAGAAGAGAAAAATCCGACATTCCCGTTGTCGCTCTGGCCGGCTACACAAACTCCGGCAAGTCTTCCATAATGAACAGGCTTCTCGCTGCAGAAAACAGGGATGAAAAGAAGGTATTCGAAAAAGACATGCTCTTTGCGACTCTGGACACTGCGCAGAGATTAATTACGCTGGACGATAAGTGCAGCTTTATTCTCGTAGATACTGTAGGTTTCGTAAGCAAGCTTCCTCATTCCCTGGTTAATGCTTTTAAAGCGACCCTGGAAGAGGTTACTTATGCAGATCTTATCGTGCACGTGGTGGATTCTTCCTTTAAAGACAGCGATTTCCACATTAAAGTTACGGATAAAGTTCTTAAAGAGCTGGGAGCAGGCAGCAAGCCTGTGCTCATGGCTTACAATAAAATCGACAAGCTGGGAGAAGAAGAAATGGAAGACCTCTATGCGTCCGCCGGCATGGAAAGCGTATGCATTTCCACAAAGACAGGCGAAAACTTCGAAGAATTAATCGCGAAGATTAAAAAGACCGTTATGGCAGGTGTAGAGACGGTGGAACTCTTAATTCCTTACGACAAGGGCTCCGCAGTTTCCTCTCTCATGTCCAAAATCGCCCCGCAGGAAGTAAAATATCTGGAAGAGGGCACTTACATCAAAGCAGACCTGAATGAAGCCGACAGAGGCCGTTTTAGCGAGTTTATTATCAAATGATAAGGTATACTACCGTTGCAAAAGAAGCTCACGCAGAGCAGACCATAGACAGATCCAGATTTATTGCGCACATTGCCCCTGTTCACAGCAAAGACGAGGCCGATGCGTTCATTAAATCTATTAAGCTGCAGTATAAAGACGCAACTCACAATGTGCCTGCTTTTATCGTAGGCGAAAAGGGTGAACTCAAATGGGCTTCCGACGATGGTGAACCGCAGGGCACCTCCGGTCCGCCCATGCTTCAGATGCTGGAAAGGGAAGGCCTTACTAATTTAGTATGCGTTGTAACCAGATATTACGGCGGAATAAAACTGGGTACAGGCGGTCTGGTGCGCGCTTATACCACTTCTGCAAAGCTTGCTTTAGAGGCTGCAGGGCTTCACGAAGTTAAGGATGTACACCTCATGAAGGTTAGAATTCCATACACTGCGCTGGGTAAGCTGCAGAACCTGGAGAAGAGTGAACCTTTCGAAATAAAAAATATTGAATATTCTGACGTAGTAAGGGTTGACATTTCGATGGATCCTGTGTATACTAGCAAAGTCGAATCCGTTATGGCGGACTTGACCGGAGGAACTGCCGTTATTGAAAACGAAGAAGATAAAATAATTTAAAAAATCTTCAAAAAAGTAGTTGACAAGAACGAAGTTAATCTGTATAATCTATAACTGTGTTAACGCGTTAAGCGCTGAACACAAATCGCGTGGGAGTTTAGCTCAGCTGGGAGAGCATCTGCCTTACAAGCAGGAGGTCACAGGTTCGAGCCCTGTA
>JAKSSQ010000180.1 GCA_024403005.1 Clostridia bacterium
GTATATCTGGTCTTAGCCTTGCCTTCTGCGAAGACTTCGTCCAGCATTTCAAAAGCCATTTCTCTGTCGGAGAGTACTGTGCCGGGGTCGTTGGACTGTACGGTTGTAACGCCGTGGGAAGCGCCGTATTCCATGGCCTTTACCAGGCGAAGCTTGTGGTCTTCCTTTGTAAGAGCGGGAAGCGCATTCCATGCCTGCATGATTGCAGCTTCTGCCAGGATGCCTGTTGGTTCACCCTTTTCGTCCAGGAAAATCTTGCCGCCTTCGATCTTTGTATCGCCTGTAATACCCATCTTTTCCAGTACTACGGAGTTTACGATGCCGATGTGGCCGCAGGATCTGGATGTGATGATGGGAATTTCAGTGGAAATTCTGTCCAGGTCTTCCTTTGTGGGGAAATCCTTCTTGCCTTCTGTCCAGAGGTCCTGGTTGAAGGACTGGCTGAAGATGCTCTTAACGTCCGAATTATCCTTAAGGTACTGGATGAGCACGTCTACCAGTTCGTCCTTGTCGTGAACCCCCGAAAGATCGGGAAGCATCATGAGCTGGCCGAGGTATTCTGCGTGGCAGTGGGAGTCGTTGAGTCCGGGAATAATTGTCTTTCCGCCGCAGTCGATCTTTTCTGCGTCTTCTGCAGCCTTTGCCATTACTTCTTCGTTAGTGCCTACTGCTTCGATAATTCCGTCTTCCTGATAGACTGCTTCTGCAAATACTCCGCGGTCTACGTATACTTTTGCGTTATAAAAAAGAGTTTTGCTCATATTTTTCACCATAATGACAGAGAAAGCGCTCCGGAGGGTTAACTCCGGGAGCGCTTTAATTGTGTTAACGTAAAACTACTTTCTGTAAACAATCTTTCCGCCAACCATTGTGAGTACGGGCAGAATGTCTCTAACTTCCTTAGGATCGCATGTGAAGATATCCTTGTCCATAACTACGATGTCTGCCATGTAGCCGGGCTTGATTCTTCCCTTAACGTCTTCCTTGAATTCGTGATATGCACTTTCGATTGTGTACATGTCGATAGCTGTAGCAGCATCAACCTTTTCTTCGGGCAGCCAGCCGCCTTCGGGCTTGTTGTCGAAGTCTGTTCTGCACATAGCAGACCACAGGTTAAGGAACGGGTTGCAGTCTTCTACGGGGCAGTCTGTACCGTAGGAAGCGTGGATACCCATATCGTGAGCTGTCTTGAAGCAGTAAGATGTGCTTGCCAGTTCTTCGCCTACTCTGTCTGCGCAGATCTGCAGGTCGTAGTGGAGGAAGATGGGCTGATAGCTTGCGTAAATATTGTGATCCTTTGTGAACTGAACCATTTCCTTATCAGTAATCTGATAGTGAACGATGGAATGTCTGCAGGGGTTGTCTGCGGGGTTGTGCTTAGCATAGAGCTTCTGAGTAATATCGATAGCGCCGTCGCCGATGCAGTGTGTAGCGATCTGCATGCCGATCTTGGATGCATATTCGATCATTTCGTCCTGCTTTTCATCGGAGATTCTGGGAACGCCGATCATGCTGGGGTCGTCTGCATAGGGCTTTCTCATGAGAGCGGAGCGAGCACCGAGGGAACCGTCCTTGAACATCTTAGCGGGGCCGTATTCCATCCACTTGTCTGCGCCAACTGTCTTCTTCCAGTATGTTTCTGCGTATTCCTTCATCTGTTCGATGTTTTCGCAGCCGCACTGGGATACATATCTCATGGGAGCTTCGCCGGATTCATAGAGTTCCTTGAGAGCCTGAACAACGTTTTCCATGGGAGCTACTGTTCTGTAGTCGTTGGACTGAGTTGTTGTCATACCGTGTTCTACAGCGTACTTCATACCTCTTCTGTAGCAGTCCTTGAGTTCTTCTACAGTGTAGGGAGGAATTGTAAGTCTTGCGTCTGCCTGAGCGTTTTCATAGAGGTAACCATTGGGGAAACCTGTTTCGTCCAGAACAACTTCGCCGCCTTCTACTGTGTGATTGTTTTCATCCAGACCCATCATGTTGAGAGCCAGAGTGTTAACGACGCAGGAGTGACCGCAAATACGAGCGATGCAGAGGGGAATTTCTGTAGAAATCTTATCCATGTCGTGTCTGTCGGGCAGTCTCTTCTGGTCGGGATAGAAGTTATCGTCGTTCCAGGACTGTGTGAACATACCTTTGCAGTTGGGGTGATCCTTCAGGTACTGCTTACCTACTTCGATCATTTCGTCTACGCTCTTGCAGGCAGCCATGTCAACCTGGTCCATAGCCATACCGAGCTGAAGAATATGCATGTGGGAGTCGTTGAGACCGGGGATAAGAGTCTTGCCTTCGCAATCGATCTTTTCTGCGCCTTCTGCAGCAGCAAGGATTTCTTCGTTGGTGCCTACGAGCTTGATCCAACCATCTTCCTGCATTACAGCTTCAGCGAACACGCCGTTTTCAACATAAACCTTTGCGTTGTAAAATACTGTCTTTGCCATTTTTTTCTCCTCATTTAAAAATCGTTGATAAGATTTCTATATATATCGACGTTTAAGCCGATTATATCATCGTCAAAGTCAAACCCGGTCGTGTGGGTGTCGGGCTTGCCCTTTCCCATGCATACGAAGTATGTTGTTACCTTTGTATGCTTGGCGTAGTGACCGAAATCACCGGAGCCTCTTTCTGCTTCCGGTTTTATAACCGCAGGCAGATTGAGTTTTTCGCAGGCTCTTAAGAGCTTCTTGTTGAGTCCTGCATCGTTAATTGTTTCGGGGAAGTAATCGGAGTAAGATACTTCGACCTCCAGGCTGTACTCTTCTGCAAGAGCCTTTGCCTTTGCTTCCAGCTTCTTTTCCAGGTCCTTCATCTCGGCTTCGCTTTCGCCGCGGATTGTAGCCTGGAAGATGCCTTCGTAGGCAGCTGTTCCGAAGTCGTCCTTGTTGCCGATTCCGATGTGCACGATAGTAGCCATTACGAGGCCTTCATATTCATCGGACGCAGCCAGTTCTTCGGATGCCAGAGCCAGTTTGGAAAGTGCATAGCTGGGGTTCCTGCCCCATTCGGGCAGACATGCGGGAGCGTGCGCACCCTTGTACTTAACGCACATGCCTTCGCTTGCGCAGTTCATGAGGCCGTCGCGGTAAACTACCGTCCCGAAATCGTCCTCTACGCTGCCGTGCATGCCGTACATTTCCGCAATGTTGTTATCGGTAATGAAGTCTACGCACTTTGCAGCACCTGTACCGGTCTCTTCTGCCGGCTGGAAGAGCATGTAAACGTCTCTTTCGCCGCCGAATTCTTCCAGATCCATAGCCAGAGCGCAGAGGCTTGCAGTGTGTCCGTCGTGGCCGCACTTGTGGCCTACGCCAGGCTTTGTGCTCTTATAGGGAGCATCTATGCAGTCTTCGATGGGAAGTGCGTCT
>JAKSSQ010000181.1 GCA_024403005.1 Clostridia bacterium
ACTTTTTTATATTGTCTTGCGGGTTTTGGGATTGCAGATGTACGTATTCCGATTATTTGGAAGCTTCTGCAGCTTCCTGCAGCTGCTTTCTGATTCTGCTCGCGGAGATTACTTCTCCGTTTTCATCTGTTAATCTTGGGATTTCGCGGACTTCTATGCCTTTTCCTGGCAGGTATTCCTTCATGATCTCGTTGTAAAGAGCTGTAACCTTGTCGTTGGGTTCAGTGCCTACGTAGCGGACTGTTATACCCATTTCCTTAGCGAATACGTCTGCAAAAACAGCCAGATCCAGCCTACAGCGGACATCTTCTATGCGGGCCTTGTCCTTAATAAAGTAAGTGGGGAATGTTACGGAGGAAATCATGTACTGCTTCGTCTCGTGGACGCGGACGTTGGGAATGTCCGCAACGCCTTCAGTAACTCTCTTCCAGCGCTCTGCAAAGGAGAAATAACTTTTATCTTCGGATACTACAAATACGTGAACCAATTCGCACTCCTTAGCTGCAGTTTCCACCAGATATCTGTGGCCTGCAGTAAAGGGGTTTGCGTTCATTACTATGGCGCCTATTCTGCCGGGCTGGCCATTTGCAGCGGCCGGTGCGTCTTCCTTAAGGCTTCTCGCATAATCTCTTGCACAGTTCCTTTTGGATTCCATGAGCAGCACGTCCGTTGTCTGGCCGATGGGGAAGAAGGCCATGTCCGTAAACTGAGCCCTGTTCATGGGTTTTGTGAACAGGAACAGGTGGTCTGCGTTTCTCGCAAAGGCTTCCTTGCGCAGCTCCGTAATTAAAGTTGCGGTAATTCCTTCGCCCTGGTGGTCGTCCGAAACGGCTATGCATTTGCAGATGTTCTGGTCCAAAGATGCGCAGGCAATAATAGCTCCGTCGTCGTCTGTGCCGATTACAGTGAAGTCTATGCGCTCATCATAATCTAACCCCATTGAGTGGAGAAAAGCCTTTAAATCGTCCAATTTTCGCCCTTTAAAGGGGTGTCCGTATTGCAGGTCCATGCAGCCTCCGAAATATCGCGCACATGCGCGCATAAAATACGATTAATTCGGATTTATTTTACCAAATCCATGTATCCTTTTCAAACCGCATTGGGGCACAGGGAAAAAGAAATGTACGAAAGAGCTATAAAATATAGGAGATTACTGTTCAAAAATTACAAAAAGTTGTATACTATTTAAGTTGCGGCTATATAGAAATCCGCCGCAAAAAAGGACAGACTTAATTTATGGACACAAATTTAACTCTAATCGCGGCAACTGCCATCGGTAAAATGATGGTCATGGTTCTCGTGGGCATGCTGGCAGTTAAGATCAACGTGCTCGACGAGAAGATGACCGACGGTCTTAAGAACGTCGTAATGAACATCCTTATGCCCGCAGTTCTGCTCTCCAGCTATTTCCAGGAATACAGCGCCGAAAAAGCCAGAGGCCTTATCATGGCCATCGGATACGGCATAATCATGCAGGCTTCTGCCATTATTATCGCAAGCCTGTGCATCCGCAAAGGTTCTTCTCCCAACTGGGAAGTAGAGCGCATGGCCATTATCTACGGCAACGTTGCCTTTATGGGAATTCCTCTCATGAACGCAATGCTCGGCCAGGAATCCGTATTCTACCTTTCAGGAACCATCGTTGCATTCAATATTTTCCTGTGGACTCACGGCGTAGCCATGATGACAGGCAAGCTGGACAAGAAGAACTTCATTAAGATTTTCCTCTCTCCCAACGTAATCTGCATCATCCTCGGTGCAATTCTGTATTTCGGCAGAATTCCTCTGTCCGAGCTGATAACTCAGCCCATTTCCAACCTGGGCGCATGCGTAACACCCGTTTCCATGATCGTTTCCGGTGCAGTTATCATCCGCAGCGATTTCAAGAAAATCCTTACAAACTACCGCGTTTACTTCGTAACAGCGCTCAAGCTTTTCGTTTGCCCCATTGTGCTCATGGTTCTCTTTAAGTTCATGAACACACCTTACATGATTGCGATCACCACCGTAGTATCAGCAGCCTGCCCCACAGCGACTCTTGTTACTATGTTTGCCCTCCAGTACGGCAAGAACGCAGAACATGCTTCCGGCATATTTACCCTTGCTACAACGCTCAGCCTTGTAACTATCCCGGCTATCGTAGCGTTGTACGGAATGTTTTAGAGGTACTAAATGGATACAAATCTTACAGTAGTAGCTGCCCAGGCTATAGTTAAAATGCTGGTAATGGTGCTTATCGGCGTTCTGGGCGTAAAAATCAAAGTTCTCGGCTCCAACGAGAACGGAGCACTTTCAAAATTCGTATTAAATATCACATGCCCGGCTCTGTGCATCGCAAGCTATGCCAGCGGCTACGACCCCGAAAAAGCAAAGGGATGGTTTCTTTCCATCCTCCTGGGCATTATAATCCACGTTCTGGGCGTTGCAATGGCAACTATTCTGGTTAAGAAGGATTCCAGCCCCGACTGGCAGGTTATGAGAATGGCTATCGTTTACGGCAATGTAGGTTTCATGGGCATTCCCCTTGCAAACGCGCTCTTCGGCACAGACGCAGTATTCTACATTTCCACCATCAGCCTTGTATATTCCATCTTTATCTGGTCCCACGGCGTGCTCACAATGACGGGCTCCATGGACAGAAATACCATGCTTAAGAAGGTATTCTTCAATCCGAACATGGTCTGCATCATCATGGGTATTATAATCTTCTTCCTGAGAATCTCCATTCCCGATGCAATCCTCGCTCCGATCCAGAGCATCGGTAACTGCACAACACCCATCTCCATGGTTGCTGCAGGTGCAATTATCGCTACAAGCGACATTAAGTCCGCACTCAAGAGCAAGAGTGTTTACGTGCTGAGCGCAATCAGACTCTTCCTGGTGCCCGCAGTATTCTTCGTAATCCTTAAGCTGCTGCCTCTGCCCACAACAGTAGAGCTTACAGCTTTCGTAGCTGCTGCCTGCCCCATGGGCGCAATGGTTACAATGTTCGCAGTTGAACACGAAAAGAACGCTGCCCTGGCTTCCGGTATCTTCGCACTCACAACTCTGCTGTGCATCGGAACCATTCCCGCACTTATCGCGGTTTATGGAATTCTCGGATAGGAAAGCTTGAAAGTTAAATATCCATCGCGAATAGACGATTAAGGCCGGCCCTTTGGGCCGGCTTTTCTATCCGCAAAACAAAACCCGGAAGGAAAACCTTCCGGGCCTTTTAATGCTTAATTTGCTTCA
>JAKSSQ010000182.1 GCA_024403005.1 Clostridia bacterium
AAAGAAAACCCAAACTGATACACTTGTAAAATAAACAGCTAAGCTTATAAATACTGCTATCCGAAAAAGGCCCTCAATTATGGAAAACACAAATGTAAAAAATAACATATATAAAAGAGAAGATATTTGTGAATACATCTCCGAGCACGGAAGCATTATGAAGTGCTTCGGCAATATTGCTCCGGAAGGTGCATATATCGCAGTGGACACTGTTAAGGAAGACATGATCGGAATGCGCGGTGTAGTAAGACGCATTGACGACATTAAAGAAGTTATAAAAACAGCCGAAGCTAACGGCTTTAAAGAAGGCGATGCAATCTTCTGCCTTGGCAAGACAAAAATTGCAAAAGAAGACTGCCTTGCACTTTCCGAAGCGCTTAAGAACAACGAAGCAAAGCACCTGCTCTTCGTATTTTCCTTCAGACCGGAAGTGCTTATCGAAAATGCTGTAAACGCCTGGTACGAATCCTATAAATCCGCAGTAAGAAACCATGCCCATGTTTTAAAGGATGACGACCGCATGGAATACGACCTTACAACAGAACTCTTCGGAGTGGATCTTATAGAATGTCTGGACCACCGCCTGAGCGAAAAGGCTGCAGAGCCTTTCTACTTTGAAAAGCTGAAAGACGATGTCTGGGTCATCGGAGAAGAATTCACAAGGCAGTTCCTTGTTCTCGGAGAAGAAAAAGCCCTGCTCATCGACGCAGGTTTCGGCTATGCAGACCTTAGAAAAGCAGCTGAATCCATTACGGATCTTCCCATAGAACTTGCCTTAACCCACGGCCATTTCGACCATGCCGGCGGCGTAAAGTACTTCGACAAAGCATACCTTAACGAAAAGGATTACGACGCTATTACCGCAAGGCAGGGCAAGGAAATTCTCGAAAAAATCGTTCCGCTGGAAGACGGCCACGTCTTCGACCTGGGCGGAAGAAAAATCAGAACCATCGCCGTAAGAGGTCACAGCAAAGGATCTGTATTCTTCTACGACGAAAACACCAAAACAGTTTACGCAGGGGATTCGCTTCTGTGCGGCCCATTCTTCCTTCTTTTCGGCGAGCAGGAAATCCGAAGCCTTATCGGAGGTTTAAAATCACTGCTCGACGGGCCTTTCCAAATCGAAAGGTTCTACCCGGCTCACAGAAGCATGTTCCCTATGTATAGAAATAACGTAGAGGACATTATCGAACTGCTCACCGCAGTTGCAGACAAGACCATAGAAGGCTGTCCCACCTGGATCGGCCCCATGGTTCCCAGCCCCTACAAGACCTATCATATGGGTCCCTACAGCGTTTACGCTTAACCGAGTCTCTAAGGGCTTACCACCCTTAAGAATAAATTAAATCTTTTTGAAGGAGGTACTTATGAAAAAGATTACTTCACTTGTGCTTGCACTGGCAATGATCCTCTGCATGCTCACAGGATGCGGCGGAACAACAACACCTGCTGGCGGCGAAGCAGAAGCTCGCGACACAGTAGTAGTTGCTCTCTCCGGCAATCCCACAACATTTGACTCCATGATGACAAACAACGGTATCGATCAGATGATCTGCCTCGCCATCATGAGCCCGCTGCTCGACTTCGATACAGACGGCAGCATCGTAGCTAACATCGCTAAGGACTGGACAGTTTCCCCCGATGGTCTCACTTACAACTTCACTCTCAGAGATGACGTTAAGTTCTCCAACGGTGACGAACTCACAGCAAGCGACGTAGTATTCTCTGTAAACCGCGCAATGTCTTCCTCTTACCTGGCAGCAGACTGGGGAACATACGTTGCAGGCGCAGAAGCTATCAGCGATTACGAAGTACAGATCAACATGAAGAGCGCTTACGCTCCCTTCCTTGCTCTGTGCGCTAAGATGCTCTTCATCCACGACGAAGACTTCTACAATTCCTACATTGCAGAAGGTCACACAGACGAAGAATATCAGATGAACATCATCGGCTGCGGCCCCTATAAGTTCGCAAGCTATGACGAAGGCGTTGCAGTTCACCTCGATGCAAACGAAAACTTCTTCAAGGGTGAACCCTCTATCGCTCACCTTGACTTCCAGATTGTAGGCGATGCAAACGCTCTGTCCGCAGCTCTCCAGAACGGCGACGTTAACCTCGTTGGTATCTTCACAAACGTTCCCAACAGCCAGATTTCCGTTCTCGAAGCTGACCCCAACGTAACAGTTCAGCAGAGCAACCCCACAAAGGTTTACTTCATGCCCATCAACACCGAACAGGAAGGCTACTCCAATCCTATCGTAAGACAGGCTATCTCCTATGCTCTCGACTATGATTACATCAACCAGGTTGCAGCTAACGGCTTAGGTTCCCAGGCTACATGCTCCATCCTCGGTGTAAACACATTCGGTTACACAGAAGAAGGCACAGAATACACATACGACAAGGAAAAGGCTCTTGAACTCCTCGCAGAAGCTGGTTATCCCAACGGCGAAGGTCTCGGCGTTATGACAGCTACAATCCGTGAATCCACAAAGGCTGTTATGGAAGCAGTTCAGTCCTGCCTCGCAGACGTAGGTATTACAGTTGAAATGAACGTAATGGAAGCAGGAGTATACCTCTCCGAAGTACGTAAGGGCAACTTCACAACATCCTGCGTTGGTTACCTCGTAAACGTAGACGCAGCTATCAACGACTACTTCTTCGATGAAAACTCCATCGGAACAATGAACATGGCTCGCTGGATCAACAACACAGTAATGGATGACCTCCACAAGGCAGCTACAACAGTAGACTCTGCTGAAAGACAGAAGTACTACGACGAAGCTTACGGTATCATCAAGGATGAATGCCCGTACATTCCTCTCTGGTATGATCCCCAGTTCTTCCTGTACACAACAGGCCTGAACATCGGCGATGTTTACCCGACAGTATCCCTCATCAGATACGATAACCTCTCTTGGGAATAATAAATAATTCTCACTTTTTACTGTCAGAAGATACGGAAGCCTGCTTCCGTATCTTCATTTTAAAACCCGGAAATTGAGGTGAACCAATTGCTGAATTACGCTTTAAAAAGAATTCTTCTGATTATTCCTACTCTTCTGGGCGTCGTTCTTATCATTTTCCTGATTATGTCACTGACCCCCGGAGATCCTGCATCTATCATCCTCTCTGGTAACGTAACCCAGGAACAGATCGATGCATTAGAAGCAGAGCTGGAAAACTAATCATTCATT
>JAKSSQ010000183.1 GCA_024403005.1 Clostridia bacterium
ACGCAGGGCAGCTTGTAAACCTTTGTAATGTTTTCTACGTGCTGGAGCAGATTGGGAAGGCCCTTTTCCAGAGCTTCCAGGTTTTCGTTATTAAGATCTGCCTTTGCAACGCCGCCGTGGAACTTAAGAGCTCTTACAGTAGCAACCATTACTACTGCATCGGGCTTTAAGCCTGCCATTCTGCACTTGATGTCCAGGAACTTTTCTGCGCCCAGATCTGCAGCGAAACCTGCTTCTGTTACGCAGTAATCGCCGACTTTAAGAGCCATTCTTGTAGCTGTAATGGAATTGCAGCCGTGGGCGATGTTTGCGAAAGGTCCGCCGTGGATGAATGCGGGAGTCTGCTCGAGAGTCTGAACCAGATTCGGCTTTAAAGCATCCTTAAGCAGAGCTGCCATAGCGCCTTCTGCCTTGAGATCGTGAGCCGTTACGGGTTCGTTCTTATATGTGTAGCCTACGATAATTCTGCCGCAGCGTTCCTTAAGATCCTTAATGTCGGAAGCGAGGCAGAGAACTGCCATGACTTCGGAAGCTACGGTAATGTCGAAGCCGTCTTCTCTGGGTGTGCCGTTAATTCTGCCGCCCAGGCCGTCTACGATGTTTCTGAGCTGTCTGTCGTTCATGTCGACAGCTCTCTTCCAGGTAATTCTTCTGGGGTCGATGCCCAGAGCATTGCCCTGCTGAATGTGGTTGTCCAGCATGGCTGCAAGAAGGTTGTTTGCAGCGCCGATTGCGTGGAAGTCGCCTGTAAAGTGCAGGTTAATGTCTTCCATTGGGATAACCTGAGCGTAGCCGCCGCCTGCAGCGCCGCCCTTTACGCCGAATACGGGGCCGAGAGAGGGTTCACGCAGGGCGAGAACGCTCTTCTTTCCGATTTTTCTTAAACCGTCTGCAAGGCCTACGGATGTTGTGGTCTTGCCTTCTCCTGCGGGAGTGGGTGTGATTGCGGTCACGAGGATGAGCTTGCCATCCGGGGCCCCTGCGCGGTCCTTTAAAAGTCCGTAATCGATTTTTGCTTTATAGCTGCCGTACTGTTCGATGTATTTTTCTTCGATTCCGCACTTTGCTGCGATTTCTGTAATTTTTACAGGAACTGCTTCCTGAGCAATCTGAATATCAGATTTGTATTCCATCGTTTCTCCTTTTCGAATTCAGCAAAATATGCGTAAATTGCTTTATTTAACCAGATTTATCCAATATTATGCGTTCTTTACGCGCAGAATAAGCTTGGGGATTATGGTTCCGAAGGCGAAGCCCTTTGCCAGGCAAACTACCAGTCTTACGCCCAGGGATCCGAGGATTAAAGCCGGATAATAGTATCCGTAAATGTGGCTGTCCACGTAGATGCAGCCGGTGTTGAGAACCGTAATCAGCAGTTCGCAGGCCATTACGATAAACAGAGCCTGTCTGCTGCTGAGCTTAAAGTTATTCTTCCTGGCATATGCGCCCATGATGCCGCCGGCGATAACGTAGGGCAGAATCCACAGGAATGTGGTTGCGGACATGCCGTATCTGAGCATCTGGTAGATAAATGTGCCAACGCCGCCTACCAGCAGGCCGTCCACCGGGCCGAACATTAAAGCTGCAACGAAAACCGGAAGAGATTCAAAAGTAATCTTGAACGCATTGGTTTCCAGGGCAACATAGCCTAAAACTGCGCACATAGCCGCAAGCATTGCGTCTATGGCAAGCTGTCTTGTCTTCATAAATATAAAACTCCTTTCCTGTCTTGCCAAGAAAGGAGTACGGTTCCTTTTTCGGCAGCGGATGCGAAGCAGTATCGCGGAGAACCTTCGTTTCAGAGCAACATCCCGTCCCTGAACACTTAACGCACTGCTTCTACTCTAACCATAAAATGTCTAAAACAATTCTATAATAAATGCGAACCTTTAGCAATTCATATATGTGTACTTTCTGTTTAATATCTACTGCATTATCTCTCCGTCTTCGTTGACCGCAATGTGCTCTTCCTTCATGGCTTCTTCCTTATTAATGTGAGCCTGGAACCATCCGGAAATCTGCTGGACTTCCTCCTTTGTTAAGGTGATGCCCCTCGTCATCTTCGTGTGGTCCGGAGCCCAGTCGCGGATATCGTACTTGGGGCTGCTGCCGTTCCAGCTTACGATGTTGAGCTCGCGGGTCCAGCCCGTATTGCTCTTTCTTAAGATGCCGAGATTCTCCTTGATCTCAAATACAAAATCGTCTCCGTCTGCTCTGTAGCCGGATCTGCTTTCGTTAACTTCGTAGTTTTCTGGATATTCTTTTTTCATTTTTTCTCCCTCTAACCGTCTTTCTGCTCCCGGATTGAGGCACTTTATTTTTACCATATTTTAGCATTAATGTCAATATATGTCGTTGATAAATCAAATTTTGTTCACTGTACACAAATATACAATTTGCTTCAAACCTCGTTTAAACAAATAGTTCAGAATTGCGGTCACAAAATGCAGTATACAATACACAAAATAAAATGCATTTTACACATAATTTTTTGTGTCACAAACATAAGATTGTGATATATTTATTTATAAGCCGAGATTTTGAGGAGAATCGAGGCCAGGACTAATTTGGTATCTTTTATCAGGAGGTTATTTTATATGGAAAAGAAGAGTTCGCGCTATGCGTACATAGCCATGATACTCGCCATAGCGGTGTTGCTGGTTATACTCGCAATGTCCTACAAGGACGCACCCATAATTATTGAAGACGCAGAAACTCCTTTCGCAGGAACATTCTGGTCTATGCTCCCCCCGATCGTAGCCATCGCATTGGCTCTCATCAGCAAAGAAGTATTCTCATCTCTGTTCTTCGGATGCATTGTAGGCGCACTGCTCTACACCCAGTTTAACCCCTGGGAAACAGTACTCGCTCTCGTAGGTTCAGACTACGGACTCCTCAGCGTACTGTGCGACGGATGGAACATGGGCATCATCATCTTCCTCGTTGAACTCGGTATTATTTCCGACCTTATGAACAAGGGCGGCGGCTCCGAAGCTTTCGGCCGCTGGGCTAAGGAAACAGTTAAGACAAGAAGCTCCGCACAGCTGATTACAATGCTTCTTGGCGTACTTATCTTCGTAGACGACTACTTCAACTGCCTTACAGTAGGCGCAGTTATGAGACCTGTTACAGAATCTCATAAGATTTCCAGAGCCAAGCTGGCTTACGTTAT
>JAKSSQ010000184.1 GCA_024403005.1 Clostridia bacterium
CTCCATCCGCAGCATCGGCATGGCCGTTCTCGAAACTGCAGACAGAGCAAAGCTGGAAAGACGCCTTTATGAAGAATCCAAAAAGTGCGTGGACGAAGACGGCGCAGAATGCATCCTGCTGGGCTGCGCAGGCTATGTAAGCTTTGCAAAGATCCTTACAGAAAAGCTTGGCGTTCTGGTTCTGGACGGCGTTGTTCCTGCAGTTAAACTGGCAGAAGCAGCAGTATCCATGGGCGTTAAGATTCCCAAGAAGACAATCTGCGCTTTCCCCGATAAGAAAGAAATTCTTGGATTCAGTGAATTAACAAAGTACTAAAAGGCAGGCTGGATATGAATATTAATCTCAAAAGACTTCAGAAGAATATAGAAGAACTGGATAAAATCGGCAGAGATCCTGAAGGCGGAACAAGCAGACTCGCTTATTCCAAGGAGTATTACGAAGGTCTTGAACTTGTTAAAAAGGCCATGCTCGAGGCAGGTCTTGAAGTTAAGATGGACTCCGTCGGAAGTCTCTTCGGTACAAAGAAGGGTAAGACAGACGATATTATCATGATTGGTTCACACACGGATACAGTAGCTCACGGCGGCCCCTTCGACGGTATTTTAGGCGTTCTCGGCGGCGTTGAAGTAATGCACACTTTAAACGAAAACGGCGCAGAGCTGGACCACACCGTGATTATCGCGAACTGGGCGGAAGAAGAAGGCAACGTAGTTAAGGGCCTTATAGGAAGCGGCGCATTTATCGGCGCCATGGAAGCAGAACTCCCGGCTCTGGAAGAAAAGCTTAAGAAAGTAAACATCAGCCCGGAAGACGTAAGAAACGCTAAATTCGAAGCTTTAGACAAGGTTAAGGCCTATCTGGAGCTTCACATCGAGCAGGGCGGAATTCTGGATACAGAAGGCCTGGACATCGGTATTGTAAGCAGTATCGTAGGCATTAAGAGATTTATCGTAACGCTCTATGGTAAGGATAACCACGCAGGTACAACTCCCATGAACTTGAGAGACGACGCTATGGTTAAAGCTGCAAAGCTCATGCTGGATTTGGAAGCTGAATGCAGAAAGATCGACGAAACCATGGTTTGCACTGTAGGCTGGCTTAAGGCTTATCCCGGCGAACAGAACATCATCCCCGGTAAGGTGCAGTTCCCCGTGGAAATCCGCGCTGTTGACCCCAATTCCATCGATAAGCTCGTAGAATTCATGAAGGAAAAGCTCAGCAGCGTATCCTGCGACATTCAGCCCACCATGTTCCAGAACGAAACAATGATGAGCCAGAGCATCATGGACAAGGTTAAGGAATCTGCAGACGAACTCGGCCTTAAGAGCAAGGTTATGGCCAGCGGCGCAGGCCATGACTGCATGATGATAGCCAATGCAATTAAAAATTCCGGCATGATTTTCGCTCCCAGCGTAAACGGCGTAAGCCACTGCCCGCAGGAATGGACAGAATGGGAAGACGTCGCAAACAGCACAAACGTGCTCATGAAGACTCTGCTTAAGTTAGATAAGGACAGCACTTTTTATTAAAGGAGAATAAAAATGGATGTATATGAAAATTTAAAGAAGGCAGGCTACACTGTTCCCCAGCCCCTGGAAGCAAAGGGCCTCTACTTACCCGTTAACCAGACAGGCAATCTCGTTTACCTTTCCGGCCAGGGAAGCATCGAAAACGGTGTTAACCTTACAGGACGCGTAGGCATCGACGTTACAGTAGAAGAAGCTAAGCACGCTGCAGAAGTATGCATGCTCAACACTCTGGCAGCTCTGGAAAAGTACCTGGGAGACCTGAACAGAGTTAAGAAAGTCGTTAAGATTTTAGGCTTCGTTGCAGGCGCAGACGACTTTACTCAGCAGGCTCAGGTTATCAACGGAGGCTCCGAAGTTTTAATCGCAGCTTTCGGCGAAAACGGCAAGCACGCAAGATCTGCCATCGGCACAAACAACCTGCCCCTTGGCTTAACTGTAGAAATCGAATCCATCTTCGAAATTGAATAGCGGAGGAAAAAATGAGAGGACAGAATTTAAGAAAAGTAACTGTTGCAGATTTAGTTGCAGCTAAGAATCGTTTAAGCAAGTACCTTAACAAGACACCCCTTGTTACAAGCGAATTATTAAACATCCACCTTGGCGGCAAGGTATACATGAAGCTGGAAAGCCTTCAGCCCACAGGTTCCTATAAGATCAGAGGCGCTCTGAACAAGAGCATCAGCTTAAAGGAAGAATACGGCGACGGCGTTTCCACAATTACAGCTTCCTCCGGAAACCACGGTTTATCCTGCGCATACGCAGCTAAGCTCCTGGGCATGCAGTCCAAGGTATACGTACCTGTAACTACACCCCAGATTAAGAAGGACAGCATTAAGGCTTTAGGCGCAGAACTGGTTGAAATCGGCGCAACATACGACGAATCCTTCATTAAGGCTGCAGAAGAAGCAAATTCTTCCGACACTCTCAACTACCTGCACCCCGTTTCCGACGTAGACGTAGTAGCAGCTCAGGGCACTATCGCTCTTGAAATTCTCGAACAGATGGAAGACGTTGAACAGGTAATCATTCCTCTGGGCGGCGGCGGACTTTCCTCCGGCATCTCCTTCGCATTCAAGAACCTTAAGCCCAGCGTAAAGGTTATCTCCGTAATGCCCGAAGGTTCCGACGTTTACGTACAGAGCAGAAAGGTCGGAAAGCTCATCGAAATCGACAATCCCCATTCAATTGCAGACGCAGTTGTAAGAAGATGCGGCGAAGAATACCTCTTCCCCTACATCGAAGAAAATGTAGACGACATCATTACAGTTTCCGAAGATTCCATCAAGGAAGCCATTAAGATCGCATCCGTTTACGGCAAGGTAACTCTGGAAGGCGCAGGCGCTATGCCCCTCGCAGCTATTCTGGAAAACAAGGAACTGCTCAATAAGAAGACCGCTCTCATCTGCAGCGGCGGCAACATCGACAGCAAGCTCTTCAACGAATGCCTGAACAAATAATTAAAAGGTTCTAAAACCATCTCCCCCGGTCTATGCCGGGGGCTTTTTTATGGTATAATTACTGTAATTATGATTGGTTCAGCCAAGGAGATTTAATAATATGAAATACCTTATCGCATCCGACATCCACGGCTCCGCAGCATACTGCAAGAAGCTCGTGGAA
>JAKSSQ010000185.1 GCA_024403005.1 Clostridia bacterium
GATTTATATTTGTTCAGGGCAGAAAGAGATACATTTCCCCGGAGACAGCTGCAGAACTGAAAGGCCTTTTAAAGCCTGAAATCAAGGCTGTGGGCGTTTTTATCGGTGAAGACAGAGAAATTATCGCAGACATCGCAAACCGCGGCATAATCGACGTTATTCAACTCCACGGAAGCGAGAGCGACGAATATATTGCGAAGCTTCGCAAGCTGGTTAAACTGCCGATTATTAAGGTGTTTAAGATTGAAAGCCCGGAAGATGCTGCAAAGGCAGAAGCTTCCACTGCGGATTTAATCCTGGCCGATTCCGGAAACGGCGGCACAGGTGAGCTGGGCAGATGGGACCTCATTAAGCTTATAAAGAGAGACTATATTCTGGCCGGAGGCCTCAATCCGGAGAACGTAGGCGAAGCTGTTAAGGAGCTCCACCCTTACGCAGTAGACACCAGTTCCGGCGTGGAAACGGACGGCTTAAAAGACCCGGACAAGATGATTGCGTTCACACAGAATGCGAGAAACGCTTAGAATTTCAACACCTCTGCAATTCGCGGAGGTGTATTTTTGTGCTTGAACTCAATGCGCAGTTGGACTATGATTGTGTCAGGATAAAAGTATCTCGAAAATAAGGAGGAGAAAAATGAAGAAAATTTTAGCACTGATTATGGCTATGGCAATGGTTTTCTGCATGGCAGCATGCGGATCTTCCCAGCCGGCAGCTCCCGCTGACCCCAATGCACCCGCAGGCGAATCCGGACAGCAGACAGAAGTTAAGGATCCGGAAGTTGTTGCAGATACAAAGACCGGCCAGCTGGCAGAAATGTACGCATCCGAAGATGTATATGCTGAATACGAAATGGAAGAAGACGGTGAAGTTATCGTCCTCGTAGTTGCTAAGGCCGGCGACAGCATGTACACAGAAATGCAGAGCGGCGGAGAAACTATCATTAAGACCATCGTAGACGGCGATAGCTATTACATGATCGACGATAACGAAAAGGTTATGCTCAAGATGTCCGCAGACGCAGACGGCGCACAGGAAGGCGTTGCAGACGACATGTTCAACGAAGACGATTTAGACATGGACGGTCTGACAATCGGCGAAACAGAAGTTGAAGGCACAAAGTACTACAGCGAAACATGGACCGACGAAGACGGAGACGATGTAGTTTACTGCTTCGACGGAAGCGCTCTCAAATATATTGTAGAAACAATCGAAGGCGAACCCAGCATCATTAAGGTTATTAAGATGGAAAACAAGGTTCCCGCTGGCCTCTTCGACATTCCTGCAGATTACGAAGTTTACGAATTCTAATTTGTTCACGGAATTAGCATTTGCTTGACCAAATCAGCCTGCCGCACCTCGCGGCGGGCTTTTTTATTGCCTCTTTTGGGGACGGGTACGCTTTAGCACTGTAAAGTGATAAAGCGTACCCGTCCCCCTTTAGCACTTTAAAGCGATAAAGTGTTAAAGCACCCCCGTCCCCCTTTAGCGTGCTAAAGCGGTAAAGTGCAGGAAAGAGGGGATACACAAAACGGCGCGGATGTGGTAATATTTAAAGGTTGATTTAATTTATTCTAAGGAAGGATTTAAATATGGAACCCATTAAACCTATGCTTTGGAGCAGCTTAAAAGGCTACTCCGGAAAAGATCTTGCTTCGGATGTAGTTTCCGGCATTATCGTAGCAATTATCGCACTGCCGCTTTCCATCGCTCTGGCCCTGGCATCCGGCGTAGGTCCTGAAGAAGGTCTCTACACAGCTATCATCGCAGGCTTCCTGATTTCCGCATTCGGCGGAAGCAGCGTACAGATTGCAGGCCCCACAGCAGCTTTCGCTACTATCGTAGCAGGAATCGTTGCGACTTCCGGTCTGGAAGGCCTCATGATCGCAACCATCATGGCAGGTATCCTGCTCATCGTCATGGGTGTGCTGCGCCTCGGAAAGCTCATCAGATTCATCCCCGGTACAATCACTATCGGCTTTACAGCAGGCATTGCGGTCACAATCGTAATCGGCCAGCTTAAGGATTTCTTCGGCCTTACATATCCCGCAGGCCTTAAGCCCATCGAAACAACAGAAAAGGTCGAAGCAGTTGTAAAAAACTTCAGCACAATTAACGTAATGGCAGTTGTAATCGGCCTCGTAAGCCTTGCAATTCTCATTATCTGGCCCAGATTCTTCAAGAAGATTCCTGCATCCTTAATCGCAGTAATCGTAGGCGCTGCAGCTGTTAAGCTCGGACATCTGCCCGTTAACACAATCGGCGACCTCTACGAAGTAAGCAGCTCTCTGCCGCACCTCCACACACCGGTGCTGAGCTTCGCACTCTTTAAGGGACAGTTCTCCAACGCAGTTACAATCGCAATTCTGGCAGCTATCGAATCCCTGCTTTCCTGCGTAGTTGCAGACGGCATGACAGGGGACAAGCACAGACCCGACACAGAACTCATCGCTCAGGGTATCGGTAACATCGGTTCCGCACTCTTCGGCGGTATCCCCGCAACAGGCGCTATCGCAAGAACAGCAGCTAACATCAACAACGGCGGCAAGAGCCCTGTAGCAGGTATGGTACACGCTCTGGTACTTCTTCTGGTACTGGTAGTATTAATGCCTTACGCAGCACTCATCCCCATGCCCACAATCGCAGCTGTACTCTTTATCGTTGCTTATAATATGTGCCAGTGGAGACCTTTCGTTGCCATGGTTAAGACAGCTCCCAAGAGCGATATTACAGTACTCGTAATCACATTCGTGCTCACAGTAGTATTCGACCTGGTAGTAGCTATCGCAGTTGGCATGGGTCTCGCTTGCCTGCTCTTTATGGCTCGTATGTCCAGCGAAACAGACGTACGCAAGTGGGTCGACGCAACAGAAGACAGCAACGGCGAACTCCGCCACATTCTGCCTCAGATCAGCATTTACGAACTGGAAGGACCTCTGTTCTTCGGCAGCGTGGAAAAGCTCTCCACAATTACAGCTAAGGACAAGACAAAGTGCCTCGTTCTCCGTATGAGAAGCGTTACAGCTCTTGACTCCACAGCTCTGTCCACTCTGGAAAAGGTTTGTGACAACTGCATTAAGAACGGCACAAAGGTAGTATTCTCTCACGTTAACGAACAGCCCCTCAAGGCC
>JAKSSQ010000186.1 GCA_024403005.1 Clostridia bacterium
CCGGGCAACCTACGCTGCGTAGACCCGGATTAGAGAACCTTAAGAACGTCTTCCACAGCCTTGCGCTTGGGCATTTCGGGGCTTACTGCGGGGTAGCCGACGCCGATAACTGCAACTACGATCTGGTCTTCGGGAATTCCGAGAGCTGTCTTAACAGCTTCGCTGTCACGGATGCCCATAACCAGTGTGCCCAGACCCATGTCCTGAGCCTTCAGAACCAGGTTCTGGCAAGCCATACCGAGGTCGTAAATGCCCCATTCGTTGTGGCAGAATTCTGTTGTAGCGCTTCCGTCTCTTTCGTAGCCGGATCTGTTGGCAACAACTGTTGTAACGATAACTGCGGATGCGTCCTTAATGCTGTTGTTATTAAAGTCGGGCATGCCGGACTTAACCTGCTTCATGGCTTCTTCGGACATGCATGCATAGTAGCGGCTTGTCTGAGCGTTCTTCCAGGAAGGTGCATAGATGGCAGCCTGAACCATTTCAGCAATCTGCTCCGGTGTTACCTTCTTTTCTGTGTCGAATTTTCTAATGCTTCTGCGTTCTTTAACTACGGTATTGAAATCCATGATGTCTTTCCTTTCTTCCGATTGTTTCAAAATTCTATAATTTACCCTGCATTTTCGGCAGGTTTCTTAACTTTTTTATTCTTCGTCTGCGCCGTAAAGCTCGCCCTCGTTGGCTTCCTGCATTACCACGCCGTCTTCGCCGGCTTCTTCGGGCAGCGGAGCATCCATGGCCTCGTACTTAACCTGGAGCACGGCCTGAGGCCAATTCACGGAAATTGCAGCCTTTTTGCCCTTTTCTGCACCGGATTCGTTGATAATTTTAACTAAATCCTGCAGAACCTCCTTTGTAAGGTAGCCGCCGCGCCAGTTAAAGACCAGAATTTTGCCCTTCTTTGCAGCCTGCAGACTCCTCTTCTGAACGTCTTCGTATTTGGTAAACGAAAGCTTCTTTTCCAGATAATACGCTGCAGAGCCGTCCGTGCATTCCGGCACCGGCCTTACCAGCGGCTGATGGTCGCGGAAAATCTGCTTGTCCGACAGACAAAAATAATCGTATCGTATCTGGCCGTCTTTGCCAAGGGAATTATCGAAAGTTGCGTCGAAATGGTACTGTTTTCCGCCGATTTTAACGACATTCCAGGCATGTCTGTATTTTATTCCCTTCTCCGGATTGGCTTCAGCCAGCGCGATTACGCAGGGAATGTTGAGCCTGTCGCAGAGAATCTTAACGGTCTTGGAAATGCCTTCGCACACAGCCACGCCGTGACCCAATGCGCCGATAATCTCGTGAGAATAAGCCTTCTTTAACTTATCGTAAGTGATATTGCTGCAGATAAAGTCGTGAATATAAAGCAGTTTATCCTTATCGGAGAGCTTTTCCGCAGGAAGAGCCAGCTTTTTTACCCTTGTTTCCAGAGCCTGCTGCTGTTCCTTAATCTTCTTCTTTTCGAACATGTAGTCCGGCACGATTTCCACGTTCTCAGAAGTATCGTAGTACCTCCAGACGAATTTTGTGGAATAGAAGATCTCCGGATTATCGAGCCTTACGAGAAAATAAATCTCTGCAAGTTCCTTACCCGTAAGCCTTGGCACATAAAAAGACGGAGCAAGGGCTTCAAGCCCTTCCTTCAGGTTGAAATACGTCCTCTGCTGAAGCGTATTAAGCTGGTTCTACCAGTGATTAGTATGCATTTTCGCAGTATATGTTAATTAAACAAGTGTTTTTCCATAAATTTTGCGCTGAATGTTGACAAAGCCTGTGTATAGATATACATTATTATTACATAAGTTAATTATTATCTCATTATGCAGTAATCGAGGTTTATATGTCAGCAACCGCTAATAAAAAGGAAGCCGAGAAAAAGATAAATGCAGCAAAATCCTATCCTGTAAGGATTAAGGATCCGGCCAGCGCACTAACCCATTTTATAGGATTTGTAGCTGCCGCCGCAAGTGCTCCTTTCATTTTATCTAAATTTATAAGATCCGGAGCCGGCGCCGGCCCTGTAGTATCCTGCGCAGTATTCGTTCTGGGCATGCTTCTGCTCTACGGCGCAAGCACAACTTACCATTCAATCTGCACCGACGACCCGGAAATCCAGAAAAATCTTAAAAAATTTGACCACATGATGATTTTCATGCTCATAGCCGGCACCTACACCCCCATCTGCACGACTATCCTCTGGGATAGCTGCGGAAAATGGATGCTCGCTTTAATCTGGGGCCTGGCCGCAGCAGGCATACTCTTCAAATTCTTCTGGGTAACCTGCCCTAAATGGGTTTCAACCGTCATCTACGTTACCATGGGCTGGGTATGCATCTTCGCACTTCCTTCCATACTTAAAACCATGGCCCCTGCAGGTTTCGGATTCCTCCTGGCCGGAGGCATTTCCTACACCATCGGCGGCGTTATATACGCATTAAAGTTCAAAAAGCTGAACACAATAAGCAAATACTTTGGGTCACACGAAATTTTCCATGTTTTCGTCCTGGCCGGCACAATACTCCAGTTCATAACCGTCTACGATTTTCTTATATAGTTTTAAGAGCAGCTGCAGAAGCTGCTTTTAGTTTGCCTCAAAATAAAAAATGCTTGCTGAACACCCCGTTTAACCATATTATGTAGATATAAACATTACCCTATCTTTTATGGAGGCTAACATGGAACTGTTTGAAGTATTAGAGAAGAGAAGATCCGTAAGAAAATATACAGATCAGAAGGTAGAAAAGGAAAAGGTTGAAAAGCTTCTGGAAGCTGCACTGCGCATTCCTTCCGGCCACGGCGCATACCCTCTCCACTACATCGTTATCGAAGATGAAGCTGTTCTCGCAGCATTAAAGGACTTAAGAGTTGAAGGCAAGGGACAGATTATCGCTAACGCTCCCCTCGCTATCGCAATTCTCGCAGACACAGACAAGAGCGTAACATGGATCGAAGACGCATCCTGCGCTGCAGAAAATATCTACCTTGCTGCTGAAGAAATGGGTCTTGGCACCTGCTGGATCCAGGTAAGAGTAAGAAACTCCACAGAAACAGAAACAGCAGACGCATTCGCAAAGAAGTTATTCGGCTATCCCGACAACATCCAGACAGAATGCATCATGGCT
>JAKSSQ010000187.1 GCA_024403005.1 Clostridia bacterium
TACGTCGTGGATATAGCGCTTGAACTCCGGATCGCGAATCATAATTTCGGCTTCCTTCATTATGGATTCGTGGCTCCTTACCTGGACTATTCTGCCCTGGTGGAACGTAAGAGCGCAGAAGCTGCAGCCTCCGAAGCATCCTCTGTTGCTGGTAATGGAGAACTTAATCTCCTTTATAGCCGGCACGCCGCCCAGCTTTTCGTAGGACGGGTGATAGTTATTCATATAGGGCAGATCGTAGACATCGTCCATTTCCTGCATGGTTAAAGGCCTCTGCGGAGGATTCTGAACCACATATCTGCTTTCTCCGTACTTTTCAACTAAAGGCTTTGCAGTCGCAAAATCCGTGTTTTTGTACTGTGTATAGAAGCTTTCTGCGTATTTAAGCTTGTTCTGCGAGATTTCCTCGTAGTCCGGCAGCATAATGCCGTCGTAAACCGAATCAAGATTTCTGGCCTTGTAGACCGTGCCGTTAATAAAGGTTATGTCCTTTATATCCAGGCCGCTGTCCAGAGCTTTGGCAGCTTCCACTATGGAAAGTTCGCCCATGCCGTAGAGCAGCAGATCTGCGCCGGAGTCCAGAAGTATGGATCTCTTTAGCTTTCCGGACCAGTAGTCGTAATGCGCAAGGCGCCTTAAGCTGGCTTCTATGCCTCCTATAAGGACCGGGCAGTCCTTGAACATGCGCTTTATCATGTTGCAGTACACGATAGTGGCATAGTCCGGCCTTCCCCCTGCTTTGCCGCCGGGAGTGTAGGCGTCTTCGGATCTGGGCTTCTTGTTAACCGTGTAGTGGTTCACCATGGAGTCCATGTTGCCTGCGCTTACCAGGAAACCGAGCCTCGGACGGCCGAAAACAGCGATGCTCTCCGGATTGTGCCAGTCCGGCTGGGAGATAATCGCTACTTTAAAGCCGCGGGATTCCAGAACCCTGCTTATAATGGCGTGGCCGAAGGACGAATGGTCTACATACGCGTCGCCTATAACGTAGACGAAATCCGGTCTGTCCCATCCGCGTGCCTTCATATCTTCGATTGTTACGGGAAGAAATCCGTTCATAATATGCTAAATCTCGTTGATTTTCTTTACAATTTCAAGGCCTACAGGTGTTGTTGCAAGGCCTGCTTCGCCTGTTTCTCTCAGGCATGCGGGGATTAATCTGCCGATTCTGCGCATGGAGTCGATAACCTGGTCCACGGGAATTCTGGAGATAATTCCGGAGCATGCAATCTGTGCTGCGATTACGCTGTTAACAGCGCCGGCTGCGTTTCTCTTAACGCAGGGCACTTCTACGAGGCCTGCAACGGGGTCGCATGTGAGCCCCAGCATGTTCTTAATTGCAAGAGCAGCTGCGTTTGCGATGCAGTCGTTATTCTCTGTTTCCAGATAAGCTACAGCGGCTGCGGACATGGCTGCAGCGGTACCGATTTCAGCCTGGCAGCCCCCTTCAGCACCGGCCATGCTTGCGTTTTCTGCGATAATCTGACCGATACCTGCTGCGACGATAAGAGCCTTAACCATATCGTCTTCGGATCTGTTTCTGAATTCCTGGTATGTAAGAAGAACTGCGGGAATAACACCGCAGGAACCTGCTGTTGGTGCAGCTACGATTTTCTTCATGCATGCATTGGATTCACTCATTTTAATGGCCTTGGACATTACTTCCGTAAGGAATGTGCCTGCGAGGCTTTCCTTGCCTTCGTAATAGTCCTTAAGGCGTCCGCCGTCTCCGCCTACAAGACCGCTTACGGACTGGAGAGTCGGGTCGTACTTAGCGTCGGAATCTTTCATTTCCAGGTACATATAACGCATCTTTTCGAAAATTGCGGTCTCTTCCATGCCGGTTTCCTGGGCATCGTTTTCTACTATCGCCTGCCAGAGGGGAATTCCTTTGTTGGCAGATTCTCTCATAAGGGCTTCTACACTTCCGAAACTCATTAGAACGCCTCCTTTGTGCTGTAATAGGTAACTGCTGTTACGCCGGGGAAATGTCTTAATACTTCGATAGCCTGCTGTGATACTTCGGAGTCGCATTCGATAACCATGCAGGCCTGGCCGCCTCTTCCGCTGCGGATAAGGCGCATGGTTGCGATGTTAACGTTCTCGAAGGAAATCATGCTGGCAACCTTGGTTACGACGCCGGGAGCGTCCTGGTTGTAGACGATTAATGTGGGGCTGTCGCCGGAGAAGCTGCAGGGAGAACCGTCGATGCTTGCGATGTTAATGACGGAGCCGCCGAGGGATTCGCCGACTACTTCCATCTTCTTGCCGCTCTTTCCTGTAAGCTTGAGCACAACTGAATTGGGGTGGCCGTCTGCCAAGTCTGCTTCGCCGAAAGTAAACTTAAGGCCTTCTTCTTTTGCGCATTCGAAGCTTGTGGGAATGCGTGCATCGTCGGGCTTCATTCCCAGAAGGCCTGCGACGAGAGCTCTGTCTGTGCCGTGGCCTTTGCCTGTAGCGAGGAATGACCCAAAGAGCAGAATTTCAGCTTCTGCAACCGGTTCAGCCAGGATTTTTCTGGCTACGTAGCCGATTTTTGCAGCGCCTGCCGTATGGGAGCTGGACGGACCTACCATTACCGGTCCGATAATGTCAAAAATGTTCATAGCAATCCTTTCTTACGCACTTTTACACTAAAAATCCTTGATGAGGAGCAGTTTTCCTCTTTTTACGGTGATTTCTGCAGTTTTGCCCGGCAAAACCTCGTTGCTGGTACCGTACTGGAATTTCGGCTCGATTACCGCGTCTTCCAGGCAGTACTTCGCATTTTTAATGGTTATGCCTTCTGCAGTTCCGCATATGTTCAGCAGGGAGAAAAAGCTCCAGGAATCATCCACATAGCTGGGCTCTTTTCCTGCCAGTTCCATCATGGAATAATCGTCGATTATATAGCCCTTAAGTCCCATGGATTCAATGGTTTCAAGGGCGTAAACATTTACGAGGGTGTGGTCCAGGCGCGCGCCTATAGCCCCTGCAATAAGGAATTCTTTATATCCCCGCTTTGCAGCCTCTTTTATTGCAAACATGCTGTCCGTGTCGTCTTTTTCCGTGGGCAGCACGATGGTTTCGATGTCTTTGTAGCCGGGATTATCGAAGGAATCGAAATC